>NZ_SISL01000001.1:0-70913 GCF_004307965.1 Verrucosispora sp. SN26_14.1
GCCGTGGGGCGCCCGCACGGCGCGATGGCTCGGCGAGGCGGCGAGGTCCGGGTGGGCGTGGTGGCGACGACGGACGATCGGCGATCCGCTGGACCGACCGGAGAGCATGGCGCAGGAGGTGGCCCACGCGGCACTGTCGCCCCACCATCTGACGGCCAACGCCCTGCAGGTCTTCAACAACCAGTACGTGACCGAGAACATCGGCGGGCACGGCATGGTGTCGGGAACCGACGTCTCGGTGACGGTCGAGGGCTACCTCACCGACGTGAGACTCCTGCCATCGCCCGGGATCATGGACATGGAGAGCTGGCTGCAGTCCTTCGACGGCTCGTCGCAGACGGCGGAGCAGAGCGTCGGGTACGAACTGCCGGCGACGCTCACCGGCACGTACGGCAGCGTCACGCAGTTCGTACCGGCCGGGACGTACACCCATCTCCAGCGGACGGACACCCGCACGACGTTCAGCGACAACACGATGGCGTTCCGGGTCACCACGGAGAACGACGTCTCGGTGTTCCGCTTCTCGGCGACGGCCGTCTATCTCGTCACGGTCACCAAGGGCCTCCGCAACGTGGTGGCCGGGACGCTCGCCGGCCGACCGTACGTCGAGTGGCAGGTCGCGGTCGAACTGCCCGAGGCCGTGGAGTTCCTGCTCGTCGAGAACGACCTGATCAACCACCCGGAGCTGCGGCAGATCCCCGGCGTTCCGCAGGTCGACCCGGAACAGACCCTCGCGATCGCCGACCGCACGTTGCCCTCCTGGTTCGTGCACGGTCGCGGGAGGCTCGGGTTCGGCGTCGCCACCGCAGTGGTCCCCCGGGGCGCACGTCCGCAGCTACGTACCCATGTCCGCGCACTGGTCGAGGCCCAGGCACCGGGCGTGACCAGCCCCGGCAACGCCGCATACCTGCCCGGTGTCCGATCGCGGATCGCCGACCACACGTCCACCCTGGGGCTGCGGACCCTGATCAACGTCGGCCCCGAGGGCCGCGCCTCGTTCCACTTCGTACACCGGTCGTGGCTCGGCCCACGGGTCGTGGAGGTCGAGTTCCGCGCAGAGCCGGTCGAGGACGCCGCGCAGCTCGCGGCACGGCGAGGCCGGCAGACCTCGTCCAGCGCGGGCCTGGACACCATCCTGGCCCACTCCTCCGGCGAGGGCGGCTCGCTGCCGACCCCGGGTGCGAGCAAGCTGAGCGTCACCCGGGTCGTCGCCAACAGTGTGGCCTTCTCGCCGGCCGTCAAGCAGTACGGCCACCAGACGCAGCCCACCCTCTCGATCGGCGCCCAACACCAGCGTGTGCAGACCGCGACGTCCCTGCGGGAGTACCGGACCTGGGAACGGACCATCGTCACCACCCAGTTCGACCGCGTCCCCTACACACTCGGCGTGACCGTACGCTCGATGCCGTTGGAGGACGCACTCGTCGTCCGGGTGGGCCGGGCCGCGATCACCGGGCTCCTCACCACGGGCCGGCTCGTCCGGCGGGCCTGGCCGAACCTGCCGACGCCGAGTGCGGTCGGCGAGTCGTCCCATGCCTTCGCGGCCCTGGTCACGTTGCGTTTCAGCCAGGCGGAGACGCCTCGCCTCCCGGCCGGCGACCACCGGCAGGTCCCGCCGCTGCTGCTCACGTCCGCCCCGACCGCCGTCGTACCGCCGCCCACCGACGCGGTCGTCATCGACCTGGAGATCCCGGCAGCGGTTCGCGACCTGGTGACCGGACCGTCCTGGCGGCTGAGCCGACCGTTCTCCGTGTACGACTTCGACGCCGTCTCGCAGCTCGCCCACGCGATCCGGACAGTCGACCCGTCCCTGGCCGACGACGACCAGCTGCACAACTCGACGTCGGCGGAGGGCATCTTCGTCCGCCTGTCCAGCCTCGTCCGCTCGGGCCGGGTCACCATGCTGGAACCCGCCGCGGTGGGCCGGTTGCTGGGCCGCGCGGGCAGACCGGGTACGTCACTGCAGTTCGCGCTCTACGCGCCCCGACCCGCGAGCTCCAGTCGCAACGTGGCCATCGACGGCATCAACGCCAACACCGACAGCTTCACCACGACCGTCACCGGGGCGACGACGCCGACGATGACCTTCGGCGACGCCCACCCGCTGACCCGGGACGTCACCAACACCGGCGGGCCGACCGTGCCGGTCCTCGGGGTCGACGCGGCACACGGTCAGGGCGTCGGCGGCTCGGCACAGCGACGCGAGATCCTCCGGTTCGGCACCCCGACGGAGTCGGCCGCCGGCCTCGGCACACCCGGACACCAGGTCGTCGCCGTCGCCGTGATCCGGGTCGACGGCCCCCACGGCACCCGGTGGGTCGTCGGCAACATCGACCTGCGCACCACGGAGGCCCCACCCGCCCCGGCACCGGCCGACGTGATCACGCCCGGCACGCCGGAAACACACTCCCCTGCCCGGGACGTCGCGCCACCGCACGCCCCGACCATCGCGGAGCAGACCCCGGCCGACCTGCCGTCCACGGCGGCCCCACCGTCCGTCGCGTCGGCGGTACGCACCGACGGCGGTCCGGCGGTGGTCGTCGCCGCCGGAGCTGTCGAGGACGACCCGCTGATGCCCGAGGAGATCACCTCCGTGGACGGGGTCTGGTTCGCCGGTGCCCCGCCGGGACCCCGCGACGAGCTGGCGCTGACCTCCCTGACGCAGGCAGTGCGGGCGGCGGAGGCAGAGCGGCACGTGGTGATCGTCAACACGCCCCGGCTACAGCCGCAGAACGCCTCCGTCGTCGCGGCGCTCCGTCAGGCGGTGGACCGGCTCGCCTGGTGGGACGGGCGTGGTGTGGTCGTCGCGGTGCTGCGCGCCGACGCGCTGCTGGAGGCGTGGCTCGACCGTGCGGCGGTGGTGACCGTGCGACGAGTGCCGGCACCGGTCGACAAGGACCGGGTGGCGCTGGACACGGTATGGGAGCTGCGTGGCGCGGGAGGCCGGCGCGAGCAGTTCCGGGAACGACCGACCGCCGACCTGGTGACCGCAGCAGTCGAGGCGAGCCGGACGGTGGCACGCCCACCGCTGCCACGGGACCTGGCGCGGTGGCTCTCCACCGACACCTGGCCGCAGCGGCAGGCCCTTCTCGACGAGCTGGGAGAGCGGCTCGTACGCCCTGACATGCTCGACGCGCTCGAACAGACCGCGACCGCCGAGGGGCGCCCGGGAGGCGTCCTGACCTGGCTCGACCAGGTTGGTCCGTGGCAGGTGGCGGATCGGATCAGGCACGACTCGGAAGGCGTGCGCGACGAACTCGGGCTGGTCGACTCCCGCAGCACGCGGCGCGGAATCGCCAACCGGGTGCTGGAGGAGATGTGGGCGGAGAGCCGCGCCGCCCGGGAACTCGCCGCGATGTCCGTGCTCCTGCGGCATGAGCTGGCCGCCCGTGACGACACCGCACCACCGACTGAGACGGCGACCGCCCCGGCCGTCGCGGACCCATGGAGCCCGCATCCTCCGGTCGCCGGGCTGTCGACCCGGCAGATCTTCGCCTACCTGACGCGCGGCGAGCCGGAGTGGCAGGATCCCCGCGCCGGCCGCTTCCTGCTTCGCGCGGTGTTCGACCGCCACCTGTCGTACGACGACTACGCCGCACTGGTCCTGGCGGGCGCCACCAGCACGAGCCAACGGGTGGAAGGTGTCATCGCCACGGCTGTCGCCGTCGTCCTGGAGCTGTCCCGCCGGGTCCCCGACCAAGAGCGCGACGAGGAGGTGCTCCGCAGCATCGACGACGTGATCACAAGCCTGCAGTGCCTGATCGACCCGACGCTGCGAGTGGAATGGGTGTCGCGGACCGACCCGGCCTGGTGGAGCGGAACGCCGCTGGCCGCCAGCCTGCACCGCGACGGCCGGCTCTCGTCCACGAGAGCCCGACTCGACCACCTGGCCGCGCTGATCGCCTCATGCGGCTACTGATGTCGACAGTTCCGCCGCGACATCAACAATCTCGTCACTGGCGAACGGATGGCCTGGCCTGACTGCTCCCTCGACGGACGGGGCTGCGGAAGGCAATTCATGTTGGATAGTGTCTGCCTCGCTACGTTGTGTGTCGAACGCCATTGCCCGCAGCAGACCGGAAGGACGGCATGGCCAGCATCGAGCAAGTCAAGGCCGAACTTGCCCAGGCAGCCGAGCAGTGCAACGCCACGACGAACCAGATCAGAGCCGCCATCGAGGGCACCGAGCAGGTGCTCTCCCGGCTGAGGGCGGTCGCGGCCGGCACCGGACATCCCGCGATCTCGGAGGCGATCAGCCGCGCCGAACAGAGCAAGCAGCGGCTGATCGAGGCGGCCACCGTCCTCCAGGGCAGTACCCAAGCCGCCCGGCAATACATCAGCATCCTTGGCTGACCGGTGAGTATCGGCGAGGTCAAGGCAGCCCTGACGCAAGCGCACCAATCCCTCGACGAGGGCAGGACCACGGTCGAAGGGGTCGGTACGGACCTTGACGAGGTGTCCGCACTTGCGCTCGCCACCCTGCACGACAGCCAGCGGACCGAAGCAGCGCAGGCCCGCAAGGCCATCGCCGACGCCATCCGCGAGGTGAAGCTGATCTTACGGGTCCTCGCCGCCGCTCAGGACAACGGCCGCGCGTACCGGGATGTGCTGGGATGAGTGGCCTGCTCGCCCAGGTCATCGTCCAACTCAAATCCGCCGTGGACCAACTGGACGGCATCGCGGCACGCGCCACACGCGCCGCAGCAGACGCCGCCGAGGCAAACGTCCTCTACACCCGGGTCGGCACAGGCACCGACCATCCGAAGCTCCGGGCTGCAGTGATGCAGAGTCGCGTCGGCGTCGACAAAGCTCACCGGCTTGCCCGGCTGAGCAGCGACGCGGCCCGGCACATAGGCGCGTATATGAATACCATCGCTCCGGGATCGGCTTCGCTACCAGTCGCTGCCTCCGGGCCGCCGTCCGGTGAGGAGATCCTGACGGACAGCGATCGTCGTGCCCTCACCCGCGAACGGATGCGGGGAATGCTCACCCAAGCCGTACGCAAGGCCGACGAGCTACAGGAGCGGGCAGCCAACGCGACCGAGGCCACCCAGCAGATAATCAAGGTCTCTCGCGGCCCCCAGGGTCCTACCGGAACACACCACACGGGCACTGGCACCCCCGCCGCCCCGGGCGCCGCCGCACCACGACCGAAGATTGACAGCGCGGAGGCCGCAGGCAACCTTGTGGTGGTTGGCCTGCTTGCAGGAATGGGCGCGCGGTGGTTCGCGATGGCGGCGGGCAGGATGATTGCGAGGTTGAAGCGATGACGGTTCAGGCGCTCAGCGAGCTTGTCCGGGCGTTGGCAAGGGCTGACTGGGATGCTGCCGAGACTCTTGTCGCGGAGATTGGCCGTGGCGGCTGGGTCGGCGGTCTACAGATCATCGGTGCGGCGTTCACCCTCGCCGTCAACCGTTACTTTGGCCCCGGCACCACCCCGACCGACGTAGCCGCCTGGGTGGCCACGACCCGCGCTCGCTACGACGAGGGCGACACCCTGCCAGCCCTTGAGATGGAAGGCCTCATCCGCGCCGCTCTCGGTGAATCGCAGCTGGTCGACAGCATCCCCGCCGAGACCATGATCGCCGCCGAGATCTTCGTCCTTGGTCAACTGCTCCTAGAGATGACCCTGACTCCGGACGAACTCAATGAGTTCGTGGCAGAGGCAGAGGAGGTCGCAGCCGAGTACATGTAGGCGTGCGTCCATGCTGACATCGACATCCGTCGGCTGAGCTAGGCCGATGATCATTCGGGAGCCTCCCCCAGGACGGAACTTCGCGGTGGCGCGATCATCTTCGTGGAGCTGACGATTTGGCACTGAATCGGCGGTTTCCACTGAGTCTGTGCGTCGATCTCATGGACACAGCAGACTTCGCAGTGCGTGGCTCCTGTGGCTAGGGATCCTGCTCCGCTGGGTTATTGACGAAGACGCCCAAACCTTGTCGGCCGATGAGCTCGCCAGACTCGATCATGGAATCGACTGCCCTGCGGACGGTCGCAGAGGTTGTCGAGTGCTGGGCCATGAGTTCGCGCGTGGTCGGGATCTTCTCGCCTGGCTTCAACAGGCCTGCCTGGATCCGTGCCCTCAGATCATCGCGGATGGATCTCCAGAGGGGCTGGGCGTAGGGCATTCCTTGATGGGATCACCGGCCTTGAGGAAGAAGACAAGCAACCCTAACTTTGCTAGTAATCCTAGAAGACTTGCGCTAACGTCAACGCACAACTGAAGGGAGGGGCCATGGGCCGGCGGTGGAAGTGGTTCTTACGACCCGGCAGGGTGGCGCTCGACATCGTCGGGCAGGAGGCGCCGACGCAGCTTCGTCGGCCTGAGGTGGACTCTGTCGTGTCGGACCTCCGGATGACCTCGCGCTGCGACGGTTTGGAGGTCACCGAGTTACCTGAGGAGCGGTCGACGCGGCCGCGAAACGTGGTCGCGGGTCGCTACGTGCGAAGTCGGTCCGGTACACGCAACCGGGGCGAGGGACCGCGATGATTGTGGCAGTGCGGCTGCGCGACACGCCGAGGCGCGAACAGCCAGACTGCCACGATCATGTGCGCGCTTCTCGCCCGGCTCGCGGCCTGTGCCGGACCGGGTCGAGGTGGTGACGATGATGGTCGTCGGTGCCGTACTGCTGGGGTTCCTGGCTGGGCTGTTCGCGTTTCGGGTGAAGTCGCGGTGGTGCCCGCGCTGCGGGGAGTCGACCGACGCCATGCGCCAGGCCGCGGGCAGCAGCTCGATCCGCGTGCCGTCCGGGTCCGCCGTAGTCCAGTGGGACGGGCACCGTCGCGCACTGCACCTGTGTCTGCACCGTCGGCGGCACCACCACGTCCGCCGGGCACGCCGTCCACTGTGGTCCGGTCGGCGGTCTGCCGCCCGTCGATTCGCCGGCGGTCGCCGGGACGACCGCTGCCAGGGCACCGACCAGGCCGAGCATCCCGATCAGGGCGATGCCACGCTGTCGTCTCACGTCCAGGTCTCCTGTCGTCGTCGGGGGTGGTCCACCGGGTACGGCCACGGTGCCGTGGGGCACGGTCGGGCGGGAGACGCGTCGGGCTCCTTCGCCGTCCGCCGCGATGGACCTACCTCGATGACAACAAGCCCCGTCCGCCGCAGACAGTGACGCCACGTCACCGCTTTCGGGTCGGGATGTCAGTGCGGGCGTACCGCTACGAGCTGACGCGGCTCACAGCCAGTCGTGTTCGCGGGCGTACCGGGCCGCCTCGTGGCGGGTCCGGGTCTGGGTCTTGCGCATCGCGTTGGAGAGGTAGTTGCGGACGGTCCCGGGCGCCAGGTGCAGTCGGACGGCGATGTCGGCGACCGAGTAGCCCTCGCCGGTGACCCGCAGCACGTCGGCCTCGCGTTCGGTCAGGGGGCAGTCCTCGGTGATGGCCAGTGCCGACACGTCCGGGTCGATCCACCGTTTGCCCGCGTGCAGGGTGGCCACGACCGAGGTGATGTGGGCCGGTTCGGCGGACTTGCTGACGAAGCCCTGGACGCCGAGCCGCAGCGCCTTGCGCAGTACGCCGGGACGGGCGTGCCGGGTCAGCATGAGGACCACCTGGTCCGGGAGCGTACGCCGGATCTCCGCGACCGCGCCGAGGCCGTCGACGCCGGGCATCTCCAGGTCGATGACGAGGACGTCGGGCCGGTGCCGCAGGGTGGCCTCGACGGCGGACCGGCCGTCGTGCGCCTCGGCCAGGACGGTGATGTCTCCCTCCAGCGGCAGCAGTGCGGCCAGGGCCGTCCGCAGCAGCACCTCGTCGTCGGCGAGCACGATGGTGGTCATCGGTCATCCCTGCCCATGGTCGAGGGGGTGCCGGCGTGAGCCGTCGGGAACGTCGCGGCGGTCCGGAACCGCCCGTCCTGCTGTCGCACGGTCAACTCGCCTCCGTCGTCCGCCACCCGCTGACCGAGGACGGAGAGGCCGCTGAGTTCGGTGGGTTCGTCGCCGGTCGCGCCGTCGTTGACGATGGTGATGCCCGACGCGGAGAGGGTGATCTGGACCTGGGTCGCCTGCGCGTGCCGCAGGATGTTGGTGGTCGTCTCGCGCAACACCTGGCCGAGCAGCTCGCCGACCCGGGAGTCGACCTCGCCCTCCCGGGTCACCCGGACCCGGATGCCGGCGGCCTCGAAGAGGTTCTTCGCGTTCTCGATCTCCGCGGTGAGGTTGAGCCGCCGTTGCGCGTGGGCGAGTTCCTTGGTCTGCGCGATGGTGTCGCTGACCAGCGCGTACGTCTCCCGCAGTTCCTTCTCCGCCCGGACGGTGTCGCGGACCAGCAGCTTCTGCGCCAACGCGATCTTCAGTTTGACCACGTGCAGGGTGTGGCCCTGGATGTCGTGCAGATCGCTGGCGAAGCGGAACCGTTCCCGCACGACCGCCAACTCCGCCTCGCGTTCCCGGGTCTGTTCGAGTTCCCGGATCAGGTCGTAGAACCGCTCCCCCACCACCGTCATCAGCGTCACGACGACGGTGAGGGCGGCCGGGACGAGGACGTAGGCGACCAGGACCTGGCGGACGTCGTCGCGCTCCACCAGGAGTCGTGTCGCACCGACGGCGGCGACGTAGGCCAGCAGCGCGACCGCCGCCAGCACGCGCCGTCGCACCTCGCGCAGGGCGAGGGAGCCCACGGCGCAGACCCCCCACCAGGCGTTCGGACTGCCGGTGACCAACGCACCGACCGGCCACACCGCTGCCGCGACGACCAGGCACGGCAGGGCGACCCGCGCGAGGTCGTCGGCGGTCCACCGTTCGAAGGCGACCAGGGCCGCCACCACCCCCGGGGCCAGGACGAGAGCGTGCCACCAGGTACGCGAGTCGAGGTACAGCAGGAGCAGCGCGGCGAACACCACCGGCGGGAGTGAGGTGATGAGGTTGATCCGGCGCAGCCGTCCCCGCGTCGACTCGGTGAAGCGCGCCGATCTTGCTGTCACCATCCCAGTATCCGGCAGTGACCGGGCCTGACCAGTGACACCACGTCACATCCGGTCATGACGTGCGCGCACTGACGGGTCCCGACGATCCGCGCTGTCATGGAGGCATGTCCAGCACACCAGTCATCGACGTCGAGCGCCTCAACCTGACCTACGGCGACTTCCACGCCGTGCGGGACCTCTCCTTCCAGGTGCGGCGCGGAGAACTCTACGCACTGCTCGGCACCAACGGAGCCGGGAAGACCTCGACCCTGGAGGTCGTCGAGGGGCACCGGAAGCCGACCTCCGGCACCGTGCGCGTCTTCGGGCACAGCCCGCAGGACCGCCGCGCGGTACGTCCCCGAATGGGCGTGATGCTCCAGGAGAGCGGATTCTCACCGGACCTCACGGTCCGCGAGTCCGTCGGGCTGGTCGGCCGGCTCACCCGGCGTACGGACGACGTCGACCGGCTGCTCGACCTGGTGGACCTCACCGATCGGGCCGGTCGGCGGGTGTCCCAGCTCTCCGGCGGTGAGAAACGGCGACTCGACTTCGCCACCGCCGCCTACGGCACCCCGGAGTTGATGTTCCTGGACGAGCCGACGACGGGCCTGGACATCCAGTCCCGCGACGACGTCTGGGCCACCGTGGACCGGATGCGGGAGAACGGTGCCACGATCGTGCTCACCACGCACTACCTGGAGGAGGCGCAGCAGCGCGCCGACCGGATCGGGTTGATGCACCAGGGTCGCCTGCACCGCGAGGGCAGCGTCACCGAACTGACCCGTACCCTGCCCGCGGTCATCCGCTTCACCCTGCCCACGGCGGTGCCGGCGCTGCCGCTGGCGGCGGTCGTCGACGCCGACGGCACGGTCGTGGTCGAGACCTTCGCCCTGCAGAAGGACCTGCACGTGCTGCTGCGGTGGGCCGAGGAACACGCCGTGGAGCTGCGGGACCTCACGGCCGGGCCGACCCGGCTCGACGACGTGTTCCGCGCCCTCGGTAGCTGATCCCCCCTTCGACAGGAGTGTCACCATGTTGGCCATCGCGTCCAGCGAGCTGATCCAGATCTTCCGCAACCGGCTGGTCCTGATCACCAGCCTCGTCGTCCCGGTCGCGGTCTGCGTGTTCTTCGTCCGCCAGCACGAGACCTTCGCCGCCATCGGCAGCCTCGGCTACATCGCGGCGATCGTCATGTTCACCGTGGCCGCGTTCGGGCTCTACGCCACCGCCGTCACCACCCTGGCCTCGCGGCGGCAGAACCTGTTCCTCAAGCGGTTGCGCTCCACCGCCGAGAGCGACGCCGGCATCCTCGCCGGTCTGTTGCTGCCCGTCGTCGTCCTCGCCGTGCTCCAGGTGACCGCGATCCTGATCGCCCTGGCCGTCGTCGCCGGTCAGCCCTCCGACGTCCTGCTGCTCGGGGTGGCGACCATCGCCACCCTCGCCATGATGGTCGGCCTGGCGCTGGCGACCGCAGGACTGACGAACTCCCCCGAGCACGCCCAGGTCACCACGCTTCCCGTCACCCTCGGCGTGATCGCCGTGGCAAGCTGGGTGGGCATCACCGGCACGGCGGACCTCGCCTGGCTCAAGCGGCTGCTGCCCGGCGGCGCGGCCACCGAGCTGACCGTGAACGCGTGGAACGGCGGCGTCGCCGTGGCCGACTCGCTGCTCCTGCTGGCGCCCACACTGGGCTGGGTCGCCGTCGCCGTCGCCCTCGCCACCCGACTCTTCCGCTGGGAGCCCCGCCGATGACCATCGACTCGTGGAAGCCCTCGGACCCGCCGACCCTGACCGAGGATCTTCTCCTGCTCCTGTTCCAGCCCCGGTCCGGCACCATCGCCGGCGAGAACACCCTCTTCTACGTCCTCGCCGGAGCCGTCCTCGCCGACCTCGCGCTCAACGGCCAGCTGGCCACCACGGCGAAGGGTCGGATCAGCAGCGTCGCGGAGCACGTACCCTCCGACGACGTCCTGCGGGCGACCTGGGACTACCTCGCGGACAAGCCGCGCAGTGCGCAGACCGTCCTGGCGGCGATGGGACCCGGCCTGCGGCAGCCGGTGCTGGACAGGCTCGTCCGGCGTGGCGACATCCGTCAGGAGGAGCGCAAGGTGCTCGGACTGTTCCGCTCCACAGCCCTGCGGGACGGCGGCACCGACCGGCGCGCACGCCTGCTGGACGACGTCCGGCAGGTCCTCGTGGAGGGTGCGGAGCCGTCGGCCCGGATCGCCGCGCTCGCGGCGCTGCTCTCTGCCAGTGGAACGCTTCCCCAGTTCGATCGCGAGATCCCGTGGACGTCGCCGGTGATCACCCGGGCGAAGGAGCTCGAACAGGGGGACTGGGGCGCCACCGCCGCAGCGGAGGCCGTGACCCGCACCGTGACGGCCACCGTCGTCAACAGCACCGTCGCGGCCATCACCGTGCTCCCCCGAAGCTGAGGCCCGGCCACTCGGCGTCGGCGTGTACCGCCGGTCACCGGTCCCGGGTGGACAGGGCCGCGATCAGCGCCTGCGGTGCGACGGTGGAGGGGCGGTCGCTGACCTGGCCGTCGCCGAGTTCGACGACCCGCCACACGCCGTCGGCGCGCAGCGCGAGGTCCACGGTGACGAAGGGTAGGTCGAGCCCGGCGATCAACGGTGCGACCATGGCCAGGTCGACGTCGGCCGTCGCGGCAGCGTCGGGGCTGTCGGGGTGCGGTCCGACGAGGACGCACTCGCCGTCGACCCACCAGGTGCGGACTTCGGCGGAGGTGAAGTGTTCGAAGCGTCGCAGCACGAATCCGCCGACGAAGTCGTCGTCGCGCAACTCCAGGAACCGGCGCGCGACGCGCCACGCCGCCGCGCCGTCGGCGAGGTCGGGAATGTACGCGGCCTCGTCCCAGTGGTGCTTCATCGACTTGCTGTAGTCCCGCAGCACCGCCGGTCCCGCGCCCAGTGCGACACGGGCGCGGTCGAAGTCGGCCCGCTCCGCGCCCGTGGTCCAGACCGAGGGCGGGGTGACCGGAGCGAGTGCGGCGTACCAGCCGGGCAACTCGTGCGCCCGCCGGTACTGCGCAGCGTCGGTCCGCAGGATGACGCCGCGCTCGGCAAGGGCCTCGGCGAGCGTGGCGTACTGCTCGCTGCGCAGCATCCAGCCCCGGTACACGGCCGTGCCGGGGCCCTGGACCGGGGCGACCGCCCGACGTGCGTCCCCGCCCCGGGCCAACGCGTCATGGTCGACCACCGCCACCGTGAATCCGAGGGCACGTGCCGCCTGCGCCTCCGGCGTGAAGTGGTCGTCGGGTTGGCGTGGGCGCATCGGATTCGCGGGGACCATCAGGATCACGGACACATCCTGCCCCACCGGAGCTACCGGCCCTTCCCGCCGGCGATCCCAGGCGTTCGACCGGTGACCAGGGCGGCGAACGGCTAGGCAAAGCCGACACCGACACATCGATACGACCGTCGATATGATCGGCCGACGATCGACGCCTGCGGAGGTTCGGATGCGGATGGCACGGTTCTCGGCGGTGTGGCGTGGTGCCCGGTCACGGCTCGACCGCTGGCTGTCCATCGCCCGTCTCCTCCCGCACGCGGGCGTGCCGACGCTGGGCGCGGCCCTCGCGGTGAACGTCCTGCTCGGTCTGCTGCCGATCGGGTTCATCGTGGCCACGAGCGTGATGGTGCAACGGCTCGCCGAGGCGATCGGTGGCGACGAGCAGGCGTGGAGCGCGACGGTGCTCGCGTTGGGTCTCGCCGCGCTGGCCTTCTTCCTCCAGCAGGTGCTCGCACCGGCGCAGACGGCGTTGGGGCATCTGGTGACGTGGCGGGTGGACGCGTGGTGCACGCGCCGCCTGATGACGTCGGCGTTGGTGGACGCGCCGATCTCGGCGTTGGAGGACGCGACGGAACTGGATCGGCTGAGTCGGGCCCGGGAGGCGTTCGGCCGGACCATGCCGACCCCGGGCGACGCCGCCGCCGGTGCGTTGGCGTTGCTGCCCCGGTACGGGCAACTCGTCGGGGCGGTGGTGGTGCTCTGGGTGGCGTTGTCGCCGTGGGCGGCGGTCGTGGCCGGAGTGACGGCGCTCGTGGTGCGCTTCGGTCAGCGTGGGGCGCTGGGGCGGTTCGGGACGTTCCTCAAGGGTCTCTTCCCGACGTGGCGGCACGCGTCCTATGTGCGGTCGATGGCGGCGGGCGCGGCGTTCGCCAAGGAGATCCGGGTGTTCGGTCTGATCGGCTGGGTCCGGGAGCGGCACCGCTCGGAGTACCTGGGCTACCTGCGGCAGTTCTGGGCGGGACGGCGGCGGATCAACCTGCGGCCGTTCCTCGGGTACGCGGCGGTCGGCCTGGTCGGGGCGACGGTCGTCTTCGTGTTGATCGCGCAGGCCGCCGCCGGTGGACGGCTCAGCGTGCTGGAACTGGGGCTGGCGGTGCAGGCGACGCTGATCCCGATCCGCTTCGGGGTGCACTTCCCGGAGAGCGACGTACCGACGCAGTACGGCCTCCAGTCGTACGAGGCGATGACCGACTTCGCGCGGTCGGCCCGGTCGCGGGCGGAGTTGGCGGCGCCGGTGGCCGGTGAGTCGGCGGCCGGTCGCCCGGATCGGGAGGTGCGGTTCGAGCAGGTGCGGTTCCGGTACGCCCCGCAGGGTGCGGAGGTCCTGCGGGGGTTGGATCTGACGTTGCCGGCGGGCCGGTCGACGGCGATCGTCGGGCTCAACGGCGCCGGCAAGACCACGTTGGTCAAGTTGTTGACCCGGTTGTACGACCCGGTGGCGGGCCGGATCACGGTGGACGGGCGGGATCTGCGCGAGTTCGACGTGGCGCAGTGGCAGTCCCGGATCGCGGTGGTGTTCCAGGACTTCGTCCGGCTGGAGCTGAGCGCGGCGGAGAACGTCGACCTGGCGGCGGGTGCCGACCCCGACGACGAGGCGCCCCTGTGGGCGGCGCTGGACCGGGCGGGGGCACGTGAGGTGGTCGAGGGGCTCGACGCCGGTCTGCGGACGACGCTGTCGAACCGGTACGCCGGTGGGCAGGACCTCTCCGGTGGGCAGTGGCAGCGGGTGGCGTTGGCCAGGGCGATGCGCAAGGTCGCCGCGGGCGCGTCGATGATCGTGCTCGACGAACCCACGAGCCAGCTCGACGTCCGCGCCGAAGTGGACTTCTTCGACCGTTTTCTGGAGATCAGCCGGGGGTTGACGACGGTGGTCATCTCGCACCGGTTCTCGACGGTCCGTCGGGCCGACCACATCGTGGTGGTGGCCGACGGGGTGGTGCGGGAACAGGGCACCCACGAGGAGTTGGTGGCCGCCGGGGGTAGTTACGCCGAGTTGTTCCGGTTGCAGGCCGACCGGTTCGTCGATGCGGAGGCGGGCCGATGAGCGGTCTGGGGCGGGCGGCCCGGTTCCTGGTGGTGTTGGCGCTGCGGACCGACCGGCGGCGGGCGGGGTTGGCCGCCGTCATGATCGCGGCCGGTTATCTGGCCTCGCCGATGGTGGCGGTGCTGCTCGGTCGGCTGGTCGACGCGGCGTTGGCGGCGCGGACGGACGTGGCGGTGACGCTGGCGACGGCGGTGGCCGTGGTGCTGGTCGTCGAGTTGACGATGGCGCACTTCGCGCATCTGCAGTATTTCGAGCTCGCCGAGTTGATGGAGCTGAAGCTGCACGGCGAGTTGATCGAGCGGGCCAACGGCAGCGTGGACCTGGCCCAGCTCGACGACTCCCGGTTCGCCGACGAACTGCAGGTGGTGCGGGACGACATCTCACCGATGCAGGTTCCGGTGGAGGGGCTGCTGCAACTGGCGGGTGTGGTCGGTCAGCTCGTGGTCACGACCGTACTTTTGGGGTTGTTGAATCCGTGGTTGGCGCTGCTGCCGCTGGCGGCGGTGCCGCCGGTGCTGTTGGCGCGGCGGGCGCAGCGGTTGGTGGACCGGGCCAAGGACGACACGGCGGAGGGGATCCGGCGCTCGCAGCACCTGTTGCAGGTCGCCACCTCGGCGTCGTCGGTCAAGGAGTTGCGGCTGTTCGGCACCGGCCCGGACCTGGTGCGTCGCCAGCAGGCCACGATGGCGGCGGTGACGTCGACGGTCTGGCGGGCGCAGGCGAGCGGGGCGGCGGTCCGTGCGGCCGGGCAGGCGTTCTTCGCCCTCAGCTACGGGGCGGCGCTCTGGCTGGTGGTGCGGGACGTCGCCGACGGTCGGGGCAGCGTCGGCGACGTGGTGTTGGCGGTGACGCTCGCGGTGCAGGTGAGTCTGCAGGTCGCCAACGGTCTGGGGCTGCTCGGCACGCTCCAGGGTTTCGGCACGACGGTGCGCCGGCTGGAGTGGCTGCGGGCGGCCAGCGTGGTGCCGGACGGGGTGTCGGAGCCGAGCGGGTCGACGGCACCGACCCGGCTGGACGAGGGCATCCGGTTCGATGGTGTGGGTTTCCGCTATCCGGGCGCCACCCGGCCGGTGTTGCGGGACGTGACCTTCGAGTTGCCGGCGGGCAAGACCGTGGCGATCGTCGGTGAGAACGGTGCGGGCAAGAGCACGCTGGTGAAGCTGCTGTACGGCCTGTACCGACCGACGCAGGGCCGGATCCTCGTCGACGGCGTGGCACTGGACGAGGTGGATGCCGCGCAGTGGCGGTCGCGGACGTCGGCGATGTTCCAGGACTTCGCCCGGCTGGAGTTGACGCTGCGGGAGAACGTCGGGATCGGCGCGGTGCAGCGGATCGACGATGAGGAGTCGGTGCGGCGGGCGATCGACTCGGCGGGGGCGCAGCGGGTCGTCGACGCGGTGGAGGGCGGACTGGACGGCTACCTGGGCACCGGCTTCACCGACGGGCAGGAGCTGTCGGGTGGGCAGTGGCAGTCGTTGGGTCTGGCCCGGTCCCAGATGCGGATCGAGCCCCTCCTGCTGGCGTTGGACGAGCCGGCGGCGGCGTTGGACGCCGCCGCCGAGCATGCGATCTTCGTCCGGTACGCCGAGTCGGCCCAGCGGGCACAGCGACGTGGCGGGATCACCGTCTTCGTCTCCCACCGTTTCTCCACGTTGCAGATGGTGGATCTGATCGTGGTGCTCCAGGACGGTACGGTGCGCGAGGCCGGGTCACACGCCGAGTTGCTGGCCAGCGGCGGGCTGTACGCGGAGCTGTACCTGATGCAGGCGCGCGCGTACGGTCCGTCCGGTGAGGATCAGCCGCCGGTGGCGCGTTGACGGTCGATGAGCGCGGCGAGCCCGGCGACGCTGACGTTGTCCATCAGCTCGACGGCGGAGAGTTCGACGTCGAAGAGGTCCTCTGCCTGGGCGAGCATGTGGACCAGTTGCATGCTGTCGGCGCCCAGCGCGATGAGGTCCTGGCTCATCTCGTCGGGGGTGAATCCGAGAAGGGGCTCGACCACCTCGGTGACGAGTCGGCGTTCGGTGTCGGTCGGTGCGGCGGAGGGGCTCAGCTCAGTCATCTCGCTCTCCAGTCGGGGGCGCCCACGATCGCGGGCGGAACCAGTATGGCCCGCCGTCGATGGACCGAGGCGCCGTGTGGCACCGTGACGTCCGACGATATTGACAGTGGCCGAAGTGGCTTCATAGGCTACCTTCCGGCCATAAGCGGCACCGCCGGACAGGTGGTGCCGCCGCCCAGACCGGAGCGGGGGATCCCGGTATGGAGAGGAAGCCCGGCCACGATCTCGTGGTGACGGTGCGGGGGGCACGGCAGGCGCAGGCGGCGGCCTCCTGGGCGCAGCGGGAGATCTGGGGCGTCATCTCCTGGTTGGGTGATCAGCCGCAGAGCTTCACGATGCGCGAGATGGTGCCGGTTCCGGAGGGTGTCACGGTCGCCGGGGTGGGGCGCGCGCTGGAGGAGGTCGTCGCGCGGGTCGACGTGCTCCGCACCCGGCTGGTGATGGACGCGACGGGTCTGCGGCAGGAGGTGGACGGGTCCGGCACCCTGACGGTGCCGGTCTGGTCGGCGGCGCCCGATCGGGTGATCGAGGACGCCAAGGAGCTGGTCGCGGCGATGACCGCGACGGTGTTCGACCTGGCCGAGCAGTGGCCGGTGCGGTTCGCCCTGGTCCTGGCGGACGAGACACCCGCCGCGCTGGTGCTGAACGTCTCGCACGCGGCCGTCGACGCGATCGGGTTGGCCCTGCTGAAGACGGAGCTGCGCGACGCTCTGGCGGGGGTGCCGGTCGAGCCGGTCGAGTCGCGGTGGCAGCCGCTGGATCAGGCCGCGTACGAGGCGAGCGAGCCGGGACGCAGGCGTAGCCGGCGGGCGGTGCGGTTCCGCGAGGACCTGCTCGGCGAGGTGCCGGAGTCGCTCGTGCCGCCGTCGTCCGCGCCGCCGCACACACCGCGGATCGTGCAGGTCGACATCGAGTCGTCGGCCGTCGCGGTGGCCGCGGAGCTGCTCGCCGACCGGCAACGGGTGAGCACCAGTGCGGTCCTGCTGGCCGCCCAGGCAGCGGTGGTCTCCCATCACACCGGTGCCGATCCGGCGTTCCTGACCCTGATCGTCGGCGGTCGGGTGGAACGCCGACTGCAGACGATGATCGGCCCGGTGGTGCAGAACGGCCTGTTCCGGGTCGACGTCGGGACGGGTTCGTTCACGGATCTGGTCACCCGCTGCTACCGGCAGGCCCTGCTGACCTATCAGCACGGCAACCACGACACCGTCGAGCTGGCCGAGGCGCAGCGCCGGGTGGCGACACGGCGGGGTTTCGTCCCGCAGGTCGGCGTCTTCTTCAACGACGCCCGGGAGCAGCAGCGGTGGTCGGGGCTGCCGCAGGTGCGGTCCGCCCCGCAGGAGTTGGCCGAGGATCTCGCCGCGCTGTGCCGTGACACCCGGATCGAGTACGTGACCGGTTGGGAGCAGCAGGACCTGACCGTGTTCCTGAGCGTCTCGGACGCGTCGGGTGCCGCCGCGTTGCAACTGCGGGTGGACACCGCGTACCTCGGCGTCGAGGACGCCCGGCGGATCCTGGCCGGGATCGAGTCGTTGCTGGTCGCCGCAGCGGTCGGCGATCTCGACATGCGCCACGCGGGGCAGGTCCTCGGCGTCCGTCCGGCGGCGGGTCCGACCGGGTCCGACTGACCGCGTGCGGCCGTCCGGCCGCTCCGGCACGCCGACGACTCAGCGTGTTCGTGGTGCGTCCGGACAACGGCGGAGTGCCGGCACTAAGGTGGTGGGCCGACACGGCTGGAGGGGAGTTCGGTGGCTGAGGTTGATGCCGGCGACTGGGTGGCACGGGTTGCCGACGACGTGGTGGCGGAGTGGGAGCGCCGGCCCGGGACACCGGTGCTCGTCTGCGCCTCGGGGATCAGTCCGTCCGGGCCGATCCACCTGGGTAACCTGCGCGAGATCATGGTCCAGCACTTCGTCGCCGACGAGGTGAGTCGGCGCGGGTTGCCGAGCCGGCACCTGCTCTCCTGGGACGACTACGACCGGCTGCGCAAGGTCCCGGCCGGGGTCGACCCGTCCTTCGCGGAGTACGTCGGCCGCCCGCTGACCGGGGTGCCGGACCCGTGTGGGGAGCACGAGAACTGGGCCGAGCACTTCAAGGCGCCGTTCCGGGCGGCGTTGCGGCAACTCGGTGTGGTCGTCGACGAGATCTCGCAGACCGCCATGTACACCGGTGGCCGGTACCGCGAGCAGGTCGTCACGGCCATGCGGGCCCGGGAGCTGATCGGGTCGGTGCTGGGCAGGTACCGCACCAAGGTCGACCAGGGCGAGTCCGAGGAGGGGCTGACCGCCCAGGACACCTACTACCCGTACAAGGTCTACTGTGCGGTCTGCCGGCGCGACGACACGACGATCGTGTCCTTCGACGACGAGACCACCGAGATCCGGTACACCTGCGTCTGTGGGCACTCCGACCGGGCCTGGCTGGACCGGCAGGACCCGGGCAAGCTGGTCTGGAAGGTCGACTGGCCGATGCGGTGGGCGTACGAGCAGGTCCTGTTCGAGGCCGCCGGGGTGGACCACTCCTCCCCCGGCTCCAGCTACACGGTCGGCGGCGAGGTGGTCGACCGGGTGTACGGCGGCAAGGCTCCGGTCTATCGCGGCTACTCGTTCGTCGGCACCAAGGGGGCGGCGAAGCTCAGCGGTTCCGCCGGTGCCGCGCCGACGCCGGACGACGCGTTGCGGATCCTGGAGCCGGCCCTGGTGCGCTGGTTGTACGTGCGGCGTCGACCGAACCAGTCGATCACGGTGGCGTTCGACCAGGAGGTGAGCCGGCTCTACGACGAGTGGGACGCCCTGGTGGGGCGGGTGCGGGCGGGCAGCGCGTCGGAGGTCGACGCGGTGGTGCTCGACCGCTCGTCGCGTACCGCGGAGGTGGAGTTGCCGCAGACCGCGCGGCCGATGTCCTTCCGCACGCTGGCGTCGGTGTACGACATCACCGCCGGCACCGAGGAGCAGACGCTGCGGATCCTGCGGGACATGACGCCGCAGGATCCGGTGGGCTCGTTGGACGAGGTGCGTCCCCGGCTCGACCGCGCGGCGGACTGGGTGGCCACGCACGTGTCACCGGCGGAGCGTACGCAGGTGCGGAGCGAGCCGGATCGGGAGTTGCTGGCCTCCCTCGATCCGGTCCAGCGCGAGGGGTTGCGGCTGCTCGTCGACGGGCTCGTGGAGAACTGGACGCTGGACGGGCTGACCGCGCTGGTCTACGGGGTGCCGAAGCAGCAGCTCGGTCTTCCGCTGGACACCGCGCCCAGCCCCGAGCTGCGGGCCGCCCAGCGGGCGTTCTTCGGTCTCGTGTACCGCCTCCTGGTGCACCGGGACACCGGCCCTCGACTGCCGACCCTGTTGCTGGCGCTCGGTGCCGACCAGGTCCGGGCGCTACTCACCCCGCAGGAGGCCGACGCGCCCGCAGGCCGGGCGTGACCTGGAGTCGACCGACGTCGATCGAGGTCATCCATGGGGATGGATTGCCGGGTGGGTCGGTGATGGGTTAAGAAGGCTGTCTGCCTCCGACACCCGACATCCGACAGGACGCCCATGGCCCTCATCGCCGTCGCAGACCTCCGTCGACTGGTACTCGCACTGCTCGGTCAGGCCGGCACACCGGACGACGTCGCCGAGGTCGTCGCCGATTCGCTGATCGGTGCCGACCTGGCCGGGCACGGCTCGCACGGCGTGCTCAAGCTGCCGTCGTACCTGCGGGACATCGCCCAGGGCCGGCTGAAGCCGACCGCGCGTCCGTTCGTCGTCGACGACGCGCCCGCGACCGCCGTCGTCGACGGCGCGGGCGGTTTCGGTCACCTGGCCGCCCGGTACGCCGTCGACCTGGTGGTGGAGAAGGCCGCCCACAGCGGACTGGCGGCGGTGGTGATGTCGCACGCGCACCACACCGGGCGGCTGGGCGGCTGGTCCGAGCGCATCGCCGACGCCGGCCTGATCGGGTTGTTGACCGGCGGGGAGGGTCAGGGTCCGTGGAAGGTCGCGCCGCACGGTGGGACGGACGGTGCGCTGGCCACCAACCCGGTCACCTGGGCCATCCCACGTGCGGCGGGCCAGCCCCCGGTGGTGCTGGACTTCGCCACCAGCATGGTCTCCATCGGGAAGTTGCAGATCGCGCGGGCCGCCGGGGCGCAGAGCGTGCCCCCGGGGTGGGTGCTGGACGCGCAGGGCAGTCCGAGTACCCGGTTGGAGGACTTCTTCACCGGCGGGTACCTGTTGCCGTTCGGAGGCCACAAGGGTTTCGCGCTCGCGGTGATCGCCGAGTTGCTCGCCGTCGGGCTCAGCGACGGTGACCGGTTCGCCGGTGCGGAACGGTCGAGTTGCCTCTTCGTGCTCGCCGTCGACCCGGCCCGGTTCGGGCCACCGGAACGGTTGCACGATTTCGTCGAGGCGACGGTGCGGCGGCTCAAGGCGGTGCCGGCCGATCCGGACTCGGGTGAGGTGCTGGTGCCGGGCGAGCCGGAGCAGCGCGCGCGGGCGGCGGCCGACGGGGTGGTGCTGCCCGACGCCACGTGGCGGGACCTGTGCACGGTGGCCGCCGGGCTGGGCATCGACGCACCGGCGGCGGCCGACGCCTCGGTTGCGGGCGGGGCGGAGTCGATCCCGGCGGAGGGCACGGCGTGAACATCCTGGTGGCCGGACGGCTCGGCCGGTACCCGGAGCGGATCATGACGTTGGCCGAGCGGGGGCACCGGTTGACGTACGTCACGATGCCGGCACCGGCACAGCGGCCCACGCCGGACGTGCTGCCGTCGAGTGTGCCGCAGTTCCGGCTGCCGGCGGGGCCGGCCGGTGCGGAGTTGACCCGGATCGCGGCGGAGCACCGCGTCGACGTGGTCTACAGCCTGAAGAACGTCTGGGACGGGTCGTTGCAGTTGCTCGGCGAGTTGCTCGATGCCGGGGTGGGTCCGGTGGTGCGCCACCACAAGGAGCACTTCTGCGAGCCGGCCGAGCTGGAGCGGCGGGCGTTGACCGAGACCGCCGGGCAGATCTACATCAACCAGGAGTCGTGGGACTACTTTCGTGGGGCGTACGGGGTCAGTGACGCATCGGCGCACCTGCTGGACCCGGACTACCTGCCGGCGCGGTACTTCACCGACGACCTGACCGGCAAGCTGCGCGAGCGGGACGGGGAGCCGCACCTGCTGGTCGCCGGTGGGGTGTCCAGCACCCGGGGCCGTACCGACATCCGCGAGCTGTGTGCGGCGTTGAGTCGTCGCCGGGTCCACGTGCACATCTACGGCGGCAAGTACATCGGTCCGAACGCCCAGTCGATCTGGAGTGTGGACAACGCGCACGCCCGCGCCGCGTACGCGCGGCTCGCCGAGAGCGGTTACGTGCACCTGCACGACCACATTCCGCCGGAACGGTTCGTCGCCGAGTGGTCCCGGTACGACGCCGGGTTGATGCACGTGGTGGCGCAGGGCACCCACGAGGTGGGTTTCCAGCGGATGAACCGGCCGAACCGGCTGGTGCCGTACCTGGCCGCCGGGCTGCCGGTGGCACAGCAGCGCGGCGGCCAGGAGGCCATGGAGCGGATCGTGCGGCAGGAGGGGATCGGTTTCCTGTTCGACGGGTACGACGAGTTGGCCGACGTGTTACACGACCGGGCGCGGCTGGGTCGGCTCGGCGCCGACGTGCTGGCCCGGCGTGGGGCGTACACGTTCGAACGGCACGCCGACGCGCTGCTGGAGGTGTTGGCGGGCTACGCCGGGCGACGTTGACCGGCGGCTCTGCCGTAGGCGTTAGGAGGGGTCCCCTGCTATGCCGTAGGCGTTAGCAGGGGACCCCTCCTTGCACCGAGGCGGGTGAGGCGGGCGCGGGTGTGGATCCACCGTACGGTGGCGTCGCGCCGCCACCGGCGGACGGCGTTGCGGTCCTGCCGCAGTGATCGGTACTCGACTCCGGCCCGCAGGACGCCCTCGCGCAGGCGCAGCAGTGCCGGATGGGGCGGTACGGCCGGTCCGGCGTCGACGGGGTAGCCCAGTTCGGCCATGACCGGCCCGGCGGCGGCCTCCACCAGGCCGACCTCGGTGGGGGCCAGGCGGCGGCGCCAGGTGCCGACGCTGCTGGTGGTCACCGGCTGGCCGGCGTTGCGCCACGACTCCGAGAGACTGGCCAGCGCTCTGGCCGTCGGGGTGCGGTCGTGGGCGAAGAGCGCGGGTTCCGGCGACTCCCCCAGCCAGGCGCAGAGCTGCGTGATCATGTCCCGTGGCTGCTGCACCAGGTCCTCGTAGCGCAGCAGGTGGACGGTGCCGGGGCCGTGGCGGGCCAGCGCGGCGGCGGCCGAGGTCTGCTGCCGCGCCCAGAGTCGCCCGGTGAGGTAGGGGTGGCAGTGCCCGAACACCGCCCGGCGGGCGGAGGCGGCCACGTCCCGGGGGTCGCGGACCAGCCAGACGAACCGGGCCGCCGGGTATTCGGCCAGGACGTCGGTGACGTGGTCGACCATGAAGGTGCTCTTGCAGCCCCAGCGGGCCTTCCCCTCCGCCTCGCGGTACTGCTCGTAGAGTTCGGCGACCACCCCGAAGAGGGTGGGGCTGGCCCGGGCCACCGCCAGGTCGGGGTCGACGCGGTGCGGCCACGGGGAGATGTGCCGGTCGAGCAGGAGACAGGCGTCGTCGACGAGCCGCCGCCGGTTGCCCTCGTCGGTGAGGTCGCCATAGCAGTCGGCCACCGGTGCCAGGTAGCGCATGAAGTGCGGCGGGTGCGGGACGGCGATGCGGGAGTGTGCGTTCAGCACCAGGCGGAGCAGGTTCGAGCCGGAGCGTTCGGTGCCGATGATGAGTACCGGGCTCTGGCTGCGCCCGCTCCGCCCGGTGCCGTCCGTCGTCACGCCGAGCCGGCGGTGACCAGTCCTCCGGTCACCTTCTTCGCGCCGCAGGCCATCAGGCTGCTTCCGGCGGCGGCG
The DNA here is from genome assembly GCF_004307965.1 of Verrucosispora sp. SN26_14.1. Taxonomy (NCBI): domain Bacteria; kingdom Bacillati; phylum Actinomycetota; class Actinomycetes; order Micromonosporales; family Micromonosporaceae; genus Micromonospora; species Verrucosispora sp. SN26_14.1. The sequence continues at coordinate 23,239 of NZ_SISL01000001.1, forward strand.
ACCTCCGGCGAGGCCACCTGGTCCAGGGTGTACCGCTCCGAGCCGGGCACCAGCGGCGCGCCGGCGGAACTGGCCTCGGCCCGCCAGCCCGAGCCGGCGTACGAGGTGGAGCGCGTGAGCCCGTCGTCGGGGTTGGGGTGGAAGTGCGTGAAGTTCTCGGGCCAGTGCTGGAAGTCCATCACCGGGCCGGGCTGGTAGGCGTCGTAGACGCGCTTGTAGGCGTCGCGGCAGGCCTGCTCGGAGAGTCCGCTGACGTTGAGGAACTCGTCCTCGTGCAGGGCCTGCTCGATGGAGAGCCAGTTGACGTGGTCCAGTTCGCTGCGCATCAGGCCCGACTGGAGCGCCTGCTGGTAGACGGTGGTGCCCGGCATCGCGGAGAGGTACTTGACCCGGGTCACGTGGTTGTACGTCTCGGCGAACTCGACCATGTGGTTGAGGGATTCCTCGCTCTCGTTGGGCAGGCCGACGATGAGCAGGGCGCCGAACCGTACGCCGCCGTCGAACGTGGTCCGCATGGCCCGGACGGTGATGTTCTCCGAGTTGCCCTTGCGGGCCTCGCGCAGCACTTCGGAGCCGAGGGACTCGACGCCGTAGAGGATGATGTCGGCGCCCGCGTCGCGCATCGCGTCGATCCTGGGCTTGTCCATGTCGGCGCACCGGGTCAGGCAGGTCCAGCGTAGGTCGTGGTCCTTGATGACGTCGCAGATCTCGATGGTCTGGCGGCGGTGGGAGCTGAACGTGAGGTCGACGAAGAAGCTGAACTCGATGCCGTAGCGGCTCTTGAGCCAGGCCAGGTCGGCGTCCATCTTCTCGGGTGACTTGGCGCGTACCTGGGGGGTGGTCCGGTAGCAGAAGGAGCAGTCCATCTTGCAGCCACGGCTGTAGGAGGAGATGATCTGCGGCTGGAGGCCCATCGGGCTCTGCGCCTGCGGCCACAGTTCCAGGCGCATCCGGGGCAGCGCGTCGAGGTCCATCATCTGTCCACGCGGCGGGGTGCGCTTGACGACGCCTTCCGGCGTCCGGTAGACGATGCCGCGGATGGTGGGCAGGTCCTGTGACCAGCGGCCGGCGGCGTAGCTCTCCATCAGGTCGAGGATCGTGATCTCACCCTCGCTGATCACCGCGATGTCGCAGGCGGTGTGCTCCATGAACAGGTTGGGCACCGAGGTGACCAGCGAACCGCCGCAGATGATGGGGATCTCGGGTGCGTTGTCCCGGACCATGGCCATCAGTTCGTTGCAGAACGGGAAGTTGTCCTCGAAGGTGCAGATGCCCAGGACGTCGGTCTGGCCGATGATCTGGTCGTAGGCGGCCTGGAGGGGGTTCGGGGTGTACCGGACGTCGACGATCCGCACCGGGTAGCCGGCGTTGTGCAGGACGGTGGAGATGTAGGAGGCCCCCTCGTAGGGGGACGTCAGGAAGAACTCCCACCCACGCGGCATGGTGAACGGTGACGGCCCGACGACCAGGGTGAAGCGGGGCAGTGTCGGGTCGGTGGGCACCGGCGTCAGGTCCTGCTCCCGCATCTGTTCCTGGTAGCGGTGGTCGACGGAGTTGGTGGCGTTGGCGTACAGCTCGGGAGCGAGGGAAAGTACACGAGGCATGACTGAGACCTTCCTGTCGTCGCCGCCGGGGCGTCCGGTCGGGACGTCCGGCGATTGAGCACGATTATATCGAGGGTTGTCGATCTAGAGGCCGGTCGTCGTCGGACGGGCCGGACTCACCGGCCACCGGGTAGACGCTCGGGTCGTCGAGGGGGACCTTCAGCCAGGAGATCATCTGACGCACCTGGTGGTACGCGGCCAGCCGGCGGGCGTCGTCGTCCGCGGCCTCCGCCTCGGCGATCGGCTTCCACAGTCGCCGCACCATGACCGGGCCGATCTCCAGCAGCCCCTCGCTGCCGCCGGTCGCCCAGCGGGCCAGCACGTAGCGGGCCAGCACCCCGACCGGGATGCCCAGGTTGCGCGACATCCCACGCAGGGTCACCAGCGGGTCCAGCATGCCGTACCGCATGACCTCGTCACGGAAGTTGGCGTGCGGGTCGTCCTCCGGCCACGTGGCGCGCCAGCGTTCCAGGCGGACGAGGGGCTCCTCGGCCGGATCCCCGCCCACGTTCTGCTCCGACGCTGATGTGGTCATCTCGCCTCCCACGTCGCTGTCTACGTGCTCACTCCGCCCGGTGCAGGATGCCCGTCATGCAGCCCAGCGCCCCGGCGGCCCGGACGTGCTGGTCGACACCGACCTCGGTCACGGTCACACCGACACCCTCCAGACGACGGCGGATGCCCGGCGCGCCGGCCGGCATCAGGGCCCGCCGGGGCCCCAGCGCCACCAGGTTCATCCCCCGTCGCCGCAGCAACTCGTCGTCCGGCGCGAACTCCACCGAACGGACGTCCCGGGAGCGCAGCAGCGCCCGCAACTCATCGGTCGCCGCGGCGGCGTGCACCGCCGCCAACCGTTCGTCGAGGAAGGTCACCGCGCCCAGGAGGTGCTGGACACCCGGGCCGAGTCGGACGGTGACCACCTGCACGCCCTGGTCCGCCAGGACACGCCGCAGACACTCCGCTCCGGCCGCGCTCGTCCGGAAACCCACCCCGACCATCACCGTGTCGCGGTCCAGCCACAGCGCGTCCGCGCCCTCAAGGGTGGCGCTGCCCGCCACCGTGGCCAGCACCGGGTATCCGGCGGCGGCCAGTGCGGCGGCGGCGTACCGTTCCTCGCCGGCCCGTTGCGCGGCGGCCGTGCGGCCCACCACCACTCCCGCCGGGGTGGCGACGAACAGGTCACGGGTGAAGACGAAGTTCGGTGGCGTGTCCGCCGCCGGGCGGGCCAGCACCACCTCCACGCCCGCCTCCGCGAACGCCGCGGCGACCGCCTCGGTCTCCGCGCGCATGGCGCCGAGGTCCACCCGCGCGGTCATCAGTGCGGCGGCCGGATCGGTGATCCGTGCCAGGCTCTCCGGCGGCCAGCCGAGCAGCACCGCCCGCAGCGGCGCGGACTCCGACCGGTAGCCGCAGCGGGCCCAGAGCCGACCGGCCGCCACCTCCTGCTCGTGGCTGGTCGACCGGGGCGACCACCCGGCACCGCCCAGAGTGCTCGGCGGCGGCGCGGTGGTCTCAGATCCAGGATTCGTCGTCGTCATATCCCAGCTCCTCGGCCAGTCGCCGCTCCGGACCCCCGATGGCGGCGCGTACCAGCTCCGACCGCCGTCGCCATCGGCCGGGTTGCGGCGGCGCGGTCGCGACCACGGGGTCCCGCAGCCCGTCGGCCGCGATCGCGCGGAGCGGTCCGTCCATCGGCACTCCGAGCCAGTCGGTGATCCGGGTCAGCACGCCCGCCCGGCTCTGCGCGGAGCGCACCAGGTCCTCGAACCGCACCCGCAGGTAGGGCAGCCGCAGCGTGGCGGCGTCGTCGAGGATCGCCCGGTGACAGGAGCGCCACTGCAGGGCGCAGACGTCGGGCAGGGTCGCCCGGGTGTAGTCCTGCCAGCCCTGCGGCAGGTCGAACTTCCACCACCAGCGGTCCTCGGGCCGGTCCCGCCCGTAGCCGGTGATGTTCAGGGGCCGGTCCATCTTGTGGGCGTGGAAGCCGTGATAGAGCCAGCCGTCGTACAGGCCGTTGATGGATCCGGCCGGGTTGCGGGTCAGGTGCAGGACGCGCATCCGGGCGTTCGGGAACAGTGCCCGGAGGAACCCCAGCCGGTAGGCGTTGCTGGGCGTCTTGATCACCAGCGGGCGGGTCGCCAGGTCGTGCGCGGTGGCGTAACGCCAGCCGACGGTGAGCACGAAGGGCGGCTCCTCCACCAGCAGGTCGCCGGGCGCGCCCCGCACGTCCTGGCGCCACGGCGGTCCGGCGAGGTGCGGTGGCATGTCGTAGTAGCCGGTGCGGATCGGCACGCCGCGTACGGCGAGGGCGGCGTGCAGCCGGGCGTGGAACCGGGCCGCCTGCGACAGGCAGGCCGGGTCGAAGTCGGGCTGCGACCGAAGCTCGTCCAGCACCCGGCGGGCCGTGTCGAGCCAGGCCGCCAGGTCGATCTCCAGCGTCGGCCACTGGATGGTGAACCGCCAGGCCGCGTCCAGCAGGAACTGTTCCGGTGCGACCGTCGGATCCGGTCGACCGACGTCCAGCGACAGCTCCTCGTCGAACACCCGGCGCCGGGCGGGCGGCAGGGCGGCCAGGTGCGCGGCGTCGAGCTGGTCGCTGCCGGTCCCGCTGTCCGGCGGCACCAGGCCGGCGAGCCGCAGGTACGGGTTGAACTCCGCGCGCAGGTGCAGCAACGCGGGTGTCCGGCGCAGCATCTCGGCGAGCATGCTGGAACCACTGCGGGAGCTGGAGGCGAGCACCACCAGGTCCCGGACCCGGCCGGTGAAGTCCCGCACCACGGGTCGCCGCAGCCGGCGCAGTTCGGTCAGCCGGTCCGCCAGGTGGGCGTGACCGGCGAGCCCTGGCGCGGTGCCGGTCAACACACCGGTTTCCGTACCGAGTACACGCACCAGCGCCACTGGTCCCGGACCGATCCGTCGGCGGAGACCTCGAACGGGTGCACCGCCCGCACCTGGGCCGGGGCGTCGTAGAAGAGCCGGTAGATCTCCTGGCGGGCGGCGGGGGTCGTCTCGTGGGTGTCGATCCACTTGTCGATCGACTCCCAGAGCAGGTACTCCTCCATCGTCAGGTCGGTGAAGCCGGCGCCGAGCAACAGCCGCCGGAAGTCCGACTCGCGGAACATCTGGAACAGCAGCGGCTGCTTCTTCTTGAAGATCCGGAACATCCAGTACGCGTCCTCGTCGGCGTACGGGACGATCTGGCCGACGATGAACTGCCCGCCCGGTCTGAGGACCCGGAAGACCTCCGACACCGGCTTCTCCGGGTTCGGCAGCAGGTGCAGCACCTCGCGGTTGACGACCAGGTCGAAGCTGGCGTCCGGGAACGGCAGGTCGTAGACGGTGCCCTGGTGGACCTTGTCGAGCCGGGTGGAGGCGAGCGACACCATCTCCGGGGTGATGTCCAGGCCGATCATCTCGCCGACCCGGCCCCGGAAGGCGTTGCCGACCACCCCGCTGCCGCAGCAGACGTCCAGCATCCGGGCGTCCGGGGCGACGTCGCAGAGCGCTGCGTGCTGGGCCAGCAGTCCCTCGTCGGTGAGCCAGGAGCAGGAGTCGTGCCAGTTGCGCGAGCGGATGCCGAACTGGCGCTGGTAGACGGCGTAGTCGACCTCGATCTGGCGGCGCCGGACCTGTGCGGTGCGGCTGGCCAGCCGGGCGGCGAGCCGGGCGCGCGCGGAGTCGAGCGTGCGTTTGACCAGGCGCTGCCCCAGGTCGTCGTCGAGCGCCAACTGCCGGGTCAGCTCGGCCGACACGGCGGCGCGGACGAAGCCGGCGACCTCGCTGCTCTGCAACCGCTTCTTGGTCTGTCCGTCGAAGCGGGGGCTGCGCATCCGGACCGCGACGACCGCGGCCAGCCCTTCAAGGATGTCGACCGTGGTGATCCGTTCCCCGGCGGTCGTGTCGAGCAGGCCGCGGCTGGTCGCGTACGCGTTGATCACCTCGGCCAGCGCGGCCCGCAGCCCGTCCACGTGGGTGCCGTGGTGGTCGGTCCGGACGCTGTTGACGAAGCTCTGGATGTCCTCGGTGTAGCCCTCGGTCCAGCAGAAGGCGGCGTCGAGCGCCAGGTCGTCGGTCTCGTGCCGGACGGCGAGCGGGTCCGGGTGCACCCACACCGCGTCGCGGTGCCGGTGTCGCAGGAATCCGCCCACGCCGGACTGGTAGCTGAGCCGGACGTCCTCCCCGGTGCGCTCGTCGCGCAGCCGCAGGGTCAGCGTCGGGTGCAGGAAGGCGACCTCCTCCAGCCGGCTGCGGATCAGGGCGGCCGAGAACTCCGCGGTCTCCAGGACCGTCTCGTCCGGGAGGAAACGGATGCGGGTGCCGGTGCGGTCCGATGCGCCGACCCGCGTGAGGTCGCCGGCCGGCGCGCCTCGCGTGTAGATCTGTCGGTGGTGGGCGCCGTCGCGCCACACGTCCAGCTCCAGCCGCTCGGACAGGGCGTTGACGCAGGAGAGTCCGACGCCGTGCAACCCGGCCGAGGTGCGGTAGGACCCGGCCTCGAACTTGCCGCCGGAGTGCAGGGTGGTCAGCAGCACCTCGGCGGCCGGGCGCTGGTGCTCCGGATGCGGGTCGACGGGTATGCCCCGGCCGTCGTCGCCGACCGAGCAGGAGCCGTCGCGGTGCAGGACGACCTCGACGTCGCGGCAGTGTCCCGCCTCCGCCTCGTCCACCGCGTTGTCGACCAGCTCGCTGACCAGGTGGTGCCAGCCGGCCACACCGACCGAGCCGATGTACATCGACGGGTGCCGGCGTACTCCGTCGAGGCCGGAGAGGACCATGATCGTGCTGGCGTCGTACCTGGTGTCGGCGGGCGCCGGGGGCGGGGGCGGGGCGGCCTGCGTGGACTCCATCGGCTGGCTCACTTCCTGGTCGGCGGTCTGCTGGCCGGTGGTCATCCGGCGACCGGCTCGCCGAGTGACCCGGCGGGTACGCCGCGCAGCGCCTCGTGGGCGGCGCTCAGCTTGGCCAGATGCGCGTGCTTGAGGGCGCGCAGGGTCTCCAGCCAGCTCGCGACGTCGGCCAGCCCCTCGTCGTGTGCCTGCTGGACCAGCGCCGGGTAGCGGGCGGTCGCGGCCTCCATCTCACTGCTCAGCGCGGCGGCGAGGTTGAGGTCGGTGTCGCCCAGCGGCCGCCCGGTGGCCGGGTCGGCCACGGCCTGCAGGAAGTCGAGATGCCCGTGTGCCACGCAGGCCGCGCTCTCGGCGAGTTCGGTGAACAGCCGGGCGGAGTCGAGCGAGCCCTCGATCTCGGACACCTGGGCGAAGTACTGGAAGCGCAGGACGGTCGATGCTTCGGCGATGAACGCCGCGCGAATTTCGTCGAACAATTCCTCAGTGAGGGCACTCATTGTACCGTTCCACTCCCCCGAATAATTCGGAGCATTTGCCGACCAGCGCGGGAAACGCCGGATTCGGTATCGGAATTCTATTGGACGAAAGGGTGCGGGATTGTCGCCCCCGAATCTCCGTCAAACGTTGACCAGGCACATCACTGCCCGGCCCACCAGGCCCGGTGGTCAGAACTATAGACGCGCCGACCATCGCCCGTCTAGAGTCCAACGTCAATGTCAGTGAGCCTTCGGCAGGGCACGCTCAGCAGCGTTGCGGGGGTTCCTCATCGCCGCCGCGCGCTACCGCACAGCGGTCCCGCGCCGTCGCGGCCGGTCCCGAATTGTGGAAACGACAGGGGGAGCAGTGACAATTAGCGATCAGGACGTCGTCGACCACTTCACCGCGCGGGCGCAGGGCTACGACCGCTCCAGCGCCTGGTGCACCGACACCGAGCTCGGCCGTCTCGTCCTCGACCTGACCTCGCCCCGGCCGGAGCACGAGGTGCTCGACGTGGCCTGCGGGACCGGCCTGGTCTCCCGGCTGTTCAGCGGGCGGGTGGCACGACTCGTCGGTGTCGACGTGACCGCGGCCATGGCGGAGCAGGCCCGGCCGTCGCTGGACGACCTCGTCCTCGCCCCCGCCGAGGACCTGCCCTTCCCCGACGACTCCTTCGACATCACGGTCTGTCGGCAGGGCATCCAGTTCATGGAGCTGCCGGCCGCGGTCACCGAGATGACCCGGGTGACGCGGCCGGGCGGCCGGGTCGTCCTGATCAACCTCTGCGCCTACGGCACCGACGACCGCGACGAGTACTTCGAGATCCTGCGGCTGCGTAACCCGGTGCGGCGGCACTTCTTCCTGCCGGGCGACCTCGGGGACCTGCTGCGCGAGGCGGGCTGCGGAGACGTCGAGACCCGCAGGTACGTCTCGGTCGAGGACGTCGACGTCTGGTCGGACAACGGCGCCATCGACGAGGACGCCAGGGAGGCGATCCGCCAGGTGTACCGGTCGATGTCACCGGAGTTCCGCCGGCTGCACGCGGTGGAGCAGACCGACGGGCGGATCATCGACCGGATGCTCTTCGAGGTCGCGGCGGGGCGCCCGGCCGGGGACTGACGCGAGGGCGACCTCCGGGCCGGCGACGGGTGCTGCTCCCCCGCCGTCCCGGAGGCCGGGTGTGCTCAGTCCACCAGCGGCGGGGCAGGCGGCGCGACCGTCGGGGAGACCAACGGGACGGGGTGGAACTCGTCCGGGTCGGTCGTCAGGTCGTACCAGTCGACGGCGCCGCCCTCCACGGGCTGCCAGATCGTCTTGCTGCGGCCGTCGGTGCGGATCGACGCCAGCGCCCGCAGTTCCCGGTAGTCACTGGCCTCGCGCTTCTCCTCGGGGAAGTAGGTCTCCGAGTACGCGGGCCGGGAGGTGCCGGTCAGGTCCCGGAAGAACGACGTCATGGACTCGCCGTCGGTGGGGGTCTCCGGCAGTCCCAGCAGGTCCAGGACGGTGGGCATGATGTCGACCAGCCGCACCTGTTCGTGGAACTCGCGGCCGGCCGGCACGCCCGGTCCGGAGAAGATCATCGGCACGTGCTGGGTGGTGTCGTGCAGCAGGCAGCCGTGCCCCTCCTCGTACGGGTGCCCCCGCTCCCCCGCGTGGTCGTTGGAATACCAGCCGCCGAGGTCCTCACCGTGGTCGGAGAAGCAGACGACGAGCATCGAGTCGATGTCGTGCCCGGCGGCGGCCAGCCGGTCGAGCAGCACTCCGAGGTAGTGGTCGCTGTAGGCGACCTCGCCCTCGTAGGGGTTGTCGACGGCCACGCCGACGTCCTCCGGCGGCTCGTACGGCCAGTGCGCGTCGAAGAAGTGGGCGAAGAGGAAGAAGGGCGAGTTCTGTTCGTCCAGCCAGTCGCCGGCCCGCTCGGCGACCATCGGCGCCCGCTTGAGGGCCAGCCCGCGCAGCTTCACGTCGCCGACCGCGAGGGGGTCCCGCCCGTCGGGCAGCAGCGGGATCTCGTCGTCGTAGAAGTCGAAGCCGCGGTCGATGCCGTACCACTTGTTGAGACCCGGGCAGGAGACGACGGCGCCGGTCCGGTAGCCGACCTCGCGTAGTCGTTCGGCCAGTGTCGGCACGTCGGCGCGGAGTTGTTCACGGAACAGGTGACGGACGCCGTGGTTCGGTGGTTGCAGGCCGGTGAAGACCGTGGCGTGGCTGACCGGAGTCAGCGGGCAGGACGACACGGCCTGGCGGAACGTGACACCTCGGCGGCGGAGCCCCTCCACGCCGGGGAACTTCCCGGAATATGCGACGTCGGCGCGGACGGTGTCGAGCGAGACGAAAAGGACACTGGGCCGGTCCACGAGAACCCCCTCGCTGGCTACGGGCAGTCGGGAGATCGTACCTTATCGATGCGTTCATTGACGACCGCAGAAGTGGCCCGACGTCGACACGTTGACGGTGATCATCGTTGGCGTTATGTTCGTCGCGATCGTCTTAGGGGGGCGCAATGCGGTCGTGCATCCTGATGTGGAAATACCCGCAGATGGTGGTCCTCACGGCCGTCACTGCCGCTCTGTACGCGACCGCGTACATCGCGTTGTCGCCGTTCAGCATCGATCTGGTGCCGGGCGTCCTCAGTTTCTCCATCCGCACCATCTTCCCGATGGTTTTCGGAATCCTGTTCGGCCCGGCCGGCGCGTGGGGCCTCGGCATCGGAAACATTGTCGGTGACCTGTTCACGGGCAGTCTGGCACTCGGCTCGGTATTCGGCTTCCTGTCGAACGCCCTGCTCGGCTACCTCGGTTTCACCCTCTGGTCCCGCTTCGGCCCCCGTCCGGCGCAGTTCGACGCCGACGTCGAGGACGCCCCGGCCGGTGACCGGGTCCGCCCGGTGCTGACCTACCTGGCCATCGGTGTGGTCGCGGCGGCGGCGAGCGCGGTCGTGCTCGCCTGGGGCCTCGACCTGCTCGGCTTCGTGCCGTTCCGGGTGGTCGCGGTCACCCTGGCCGCCAACTTCGTGATCGGCAACTGGGTCGGCGGTCTGCTGTACCTCCTCCTGCACCGGAGGGTCCGGGCGATGGGCGTGACCTGGGACGAGATCATGGATCTCGACGAGCCACCGGGCCGAGGACCCCGCGCGCTGCTGGGCACCGCGCTCGTGGCGGTCGGCGGCATCGCCGGCTGGCTCGTCGGAATCCAGCTCGGCGGTTCCGACCTGCTCACCCCCGTCGTGGGCGTCGGCTTCGTGGCGGTGCTCCTCGGCTCGCTCCTCCTCTGACGGGACGATGTCCTCCTCGCTGACCGCGCAGCAACTGGGCTTCACCTATCGGCGGTCCTCCACGGCGGCACTGACCGGGGTGGACCTGCGCCTGCCGCCCCAGCAGTTCACCGCGTTGCTGGGTGCGGCGGGCGCCGGGAAGTCCACCCTCGCCATGGCGCTGACCGGCCTGATCCCCCGCAGTGTCCGGGGGCGCCGGGAGGGCACCGTGCACCTCGACGGCCGGGATCTCGCCGAGCTGGCCGCCGCCGAGGTGGCACAGCACATCGGCATCGTCTTCCAGGACTTCGAGAGTCAGCTCTTCGCCACCAGCGTCACCCTCGAGCTCGCGTTCGGGCTGGAGAACCTGGCGGTCGAGACGACCGAGATGCGCCAGCGGGTCGAGGACTACCTGCGCCTGCTCCGGCTGACCGAGCTGCGCGACCGGGAACCGGCCACGCTCTCGGGCGGTCAGAAGCAACGGCTGGCACTGGCGGCGGCCCTGGCGCTCGAACCGGAGATCCTGATCCTGGACGAGCCGACCACCGACCTCGACGCGGCCAGCCGTGTCGAGGTGATCCGCGCGGCGCGGTGGTGGCGCGGTCGGCCTCGGACCCTCGTGCTGGTGGAACACGACACCGAGGCGGTGCTCGGCCCACCCGGCGGACCCGGTGCGGACCGGGTGGTGCTGCTGGAGGCCGGTCAGGTGGCGGTGGACGGCCCGGCCGACACCGTCCTGCGGGACCCCGCCCTGCTGCGTCGGCACGGGGTCCGGCCACCGCAGGTCGCCGACGTGTGCGACCGGCTCGGGCTGCCCGAGATCGCCCTCACCGTGGCTGAGGCGGTGCCGCTGATCGGATCGCTGCGCCCCTCGGCCGGGCCCGCCCGCGCGCGGGGGGCACCCGGACCGGCGGTGGTCAGCGCGCGACACCTCGACCACGAGTACCCCGACGGTCGGGCGCAGGCCCTGCGCGACGTGTCGGTGGACATCCACGAGGGACAGTTCACCGCCATCATGGGGCGGAACGGGTCCGGCAAGACGACCCTGGCCAAGGTGCTCAGCGGGTTGCTCGTCCCCGATGCGGGGCAGGTCGACGTGCTGGGCCGGGACCTGCGAGGGCTGCCCCGCGCCGACCTGGCCCGCCACGTGGGCTACGTGTTCCAGAACCCCGACCACCAGCTCTTCTCGGCGACCGTGGCGGACGAGATCGCCTTCGGGCCGCGCAACTTCGGTCTCCCCGACGACGAGGTACGCGACCGGGTGGACGCCGCGCTGGCCGACGTCGGTCTGACCGAGCTGCGCCGGACCGACCCGTTCCTGCTGCGCAAGGGCGACCGGCAGCGCCTGGCCGTGGCGGCGGTGCTGGCCATGAGCCCCCGGGTGATCGTGCTGGACGAGCCGACCACCGGTCTCGACGAACGACAGCAGCAGGCGGTCATGCGGCTGCTGCGCCGCCTCAACCGGGCCGACCTGACCGTGGTCATGGTCACCCACCACGCGAACCTGGTCGCCGAGTACGCCGACCGGCTCGTCGTGATGACCGACGGGCGCATCGTCCTCGACGGGCCGCCCGAGGTGGTGTTCCGGCGTCGCGACGTGCTCGCCGCCGCGTCGGTGCTGCCGCCGCCCGTGGTGGACCTCGCCGACGAGCTGCGGGTGGACGCGCTCACGGTCGACGAACTCGCCGCCGTCCTCCGAGTGGGTCGGTGACCGTGTACAAGAGCCTCTACCTCCACCGCGCGTCACCGGTGCACGCCCTCGATCCGCGGGCCAAGCTGCTGGGCCTGCTCGCGCTGGCCGGACTGCCCTTCGCCTTCAACGACCCCCGGTACGTGGCGGTGGTCGGGCTAATCGTGCTGGGGCTCTCCGCCGTCGCGGGGTGCCTGGGCAATCTGCGCCGCTTCCGCAACGTCTACCTGCTGGTGTTCGTGGTCAACGTCGTGCTGTGGCAGTTCACCATCGACGGCGCCACCACGCTGTTCGTGCTGGGTCCGGTCAGCGTCACCCGGGAGGCGCTGCTGTACGGCATCGCCGCCGCGCTGCGGTTCGTGGTCGTGCTGATGGTCGGTACGCTCTTCGTCTCCTGCACCAGCACCGAGGACGTCACCGTCGGGCTGGTGCACCTGCGCCTGCCGTACACCGTGGCGTTCGTCGTCTCCACCACGTTGCGCCTGGTGCCGGCGTTCGTCACCGCGACGGGCACCGTGATCGAGGCGCAGACGGCGCGGGGCTTCGTGGCGGACAGTCGCAATCCGGTACGCCGGGTCCGCCAGCTCCTGCCCGTCGTGGTGCCGTTGATCGTCTACGCGCTGCGACACGGGTCGATGATGTCGCTGGCGATGGAGGCCCGGGGGTTCACCGTGCGCGGCGACCGGACCAGCTACCGCACCCCGGTGATGACCGCCCGCGACGTCGCCGTGCTGGGCGGGCTGGCGATCATCCTGGCCGGTGCGATACACCTTCGACTGTCCGGTTACGGCGTGGTGCTGCCCGGACGGCTGTGACGGCCGGGCCGGGACCGTGGTGTCGCGGGCTCGGCCGGAAGGGAGCACGATGACGCCTCGCCTGATCGCCACCGACGTGGACGGGACCCTGCTGCGCCCGGACGAGACGGTCTCCGCCCGCACCGGTCGCGCGTTGGCCGCGGTGGCCCGCTCGGGTACGCCGTTGGCCCTGGTCACCGGCCGTCCACCCCGTTGGCTACGTCCGGTGCTGGCGGAGACGGCGCACCGTGGGCCGGTGGTCTGCGCGAACGGGGCGATGCTCTACGACGTACCGACGCAGCGGGTGTTGCGGTCGTACCCGATGGAGGTGGAGTGTCTGCGGGCGGTCGCCGAGAACATCCGGCGGATCCTGCCGGACGCGACGTTCGCGGCCGAGTACGGTGACGCCTTCGTCCACGAGCCCGGTTACCGGCCCCGCTGGGACGTCGATCTGCCCGAGGTGAGCATCGTGGACCTGACCGTGGTGCTCGCCCGCCCGGCGGTCAAGCTCCTGGTGCGGCACGCCGAACTCGACGCGGACGCGATGTTCGCGCTCGTCCGGCCGGCGGTCGGCGACCTCGCGGTGGTGACCCACGGTTCGGGTGACGCCCGGATGGAGATCTCCGCGCTCGGTGTCACCAAGGCCACCGCGCTGGCCGCGCTCGCCGAGGAACTCGGCATCGACCGGTCCGAGGTGATCGCCTTCGGTGACATGCCGAACGACCTGCCGATGATGGAGTGGGCCGGGCGGTCCTACGCGGTCGAGAACGCCCATCCCGACGTCCGGGCGATCGCGGACGAGGTGGTCGGGTCCAACAGCGAGGACGGTGTGGCCGGCGTGTTGGAGCGGTGGTGGCCGGTCGGCCCGCCCCGACCGGCGGTCAGTGCTCCCCGTCCCCGGTCCGCCGCCGCAGCCGCGCCAACTCGGCGGGACTGAAGCCGGAGAGCCGACGGGCGTCGGTGTTGATCGGGTGTTTGTAGGGCGCTCCGGCGTCGTTCTCCTCCAGGAGTCGGTACACCCGTTCCTCGGCCTCCTGGACGGCCTCTTCGCTGCCCAGGAGGTGCCGGAGCCAGCGGTTGCCGTTGGCGACGTGGGTCACCTCGTCGGCGGTGATGTACTCGAACACCATCGCGATGTGGTCCTCGCCGTCGGCCTTGAGTCGACGGTGGACGTTCTCCGCACTGTCGAGCGCCGCGCCCTCACCGATCCGCTGTTCGATGATGAGCCGTTCCGCGAGGTCGCGGCCGAGGGCGAACTTGTCCCACACCTCGTACTGCACCGGTTGGTCGCCGGGGGCCAGCCCGCACTCGTGGGCCCGCTGCATGAACAGCTCGAAGTGGCGGGCCTCGTCCCGGATCTGCTTGGCGAGGTCGTAGCGCAGACCCCACGGCGCCTCGGGGTGGTGGGCCAGGACCGCCGCGCACACCTCGGTCGCGCACAGCTCGATGCGGTACGCCATGTCGTAGAGGATCGTGCCGTAGCGGCCCGGTCCGTCCGGGGGCACCGCCCGCCCCTCGCGCAGGTCGGGTTCGCGCCCGGGTCGTGCCGGGATCTCCGGAAGGGGTGGGCAGGGGGTGTCCGCGACGGGTCCGGTCGGCAGTCGGGACAGGACGTCCTGGCGGAGGGTGGGCTCGTAGGGCAGCACGTCGATGCGGTGCAGCACGTCGGTGAGGCACGCGACGGTGGTCTCGTCGGCGGCGGTCAACAGTCGGGACCGGTGCTGGAAGACCTGGTCCCGCAGGTCGGGGTAGCAGACACCGACCAGCGCCGTCCGTTGCCGCCCCGGGTCGGACATCCGGGTCAGACGGTTGAGCAGGCGCACCTGGGCGGTGTCCGGGGTGACGCCGTCGGAGGTGCGGGTGCGCAGTGTGCCGATCCGCTCGTCGATGAGCTGTGCACCCTGGGCCAGCGCCCAGATCTCCCGCGACAGCGCCAGCTTCTGATCGGTAGCCGGGATCCTGACCAGGACGCTCGCGGCGAGCCCCATGGTCTGTTCCATGGCGTCCCGGATCGTCGCCAGCGCCCGCCGGTTGTGGGTGAGGTCGAGTCCCTGTGGCACGAACTCCGGATCCAAGCGGGAACCTCCCCGAGCGTTCGATCCTGCCGGTCGGGCCGTGCGGCTACGCGACGCCGTGGGCCGTCCGCATCCCTCTCAGCGCGGATCCTACAGCGCGTCGCAGGGGCCGAGGCAAGAGCAACATATCCATGGGAGTAACTGTCGTGTCGCGTTCGGACTTCGTCTACCATCGATCTTTGTCATGGCGGTTCGGGAGAGGATGTGACGAGGTGCTCACCGATGAGGAGCGCTTTCTGTTCGACCTGCGGGGCTTCGTGGTCCTCCGCGAGGTGCTCGACCCGGAGCAACTGGGTGAGGTCAACCGGATCATCGACGGCCAGGAGCTTCCGCCGCCCGGTGACACGTTCGCCGACCAGATCTTCTCCGGCTTCCTGAGCTGGGGGCCGGCCTTCACCGACCTGCTCGACCACGAGCGGGTCTTCCCCGTCGTGACCACCCTGCTGCCACGGCCCCGGCTGGACCGCTACTACGGCATCCGGATGCGGGCCGGCACCACGGGCCTGCCCCTGCACGGCGGGGCGCTCGAAGCAGACGGCCAGTCGGAGTTCTACCACTTCCACCACGGCCGGATGGCCAACGGCGTGATCACGGTCAGTTGGGCCCTCACCGACATGCTGGCCGGTCAGGGCGGCTTCGTGTGCATCCCGGGCAGCCACAAGAGCAACCACCCGCTGCCGAAGTCCTGGGACTACCGGGCCGAGGCGGTGCACCATGTGCCGATGGCCGCCGGTGACGTGCTGGTCTTCAACGGGGCGATGGCGCACGGCACCCACCCCTGGCACGCCGACCACGAACGCCGGTCGGTCATGTTCAAGTACGCGCCGGGGCATCTCGCGTGGAGCAAGGTCTATCTGGATTGGGCGGCCGAGCTGCGGCAGTCCCTGAGTCCCCGTCAGCAGGCGTTGTTGGAGCCGCCGTACTGCTTGCCGCACCACGAGGACCCCACCGACCGCTTCGTGCGCTGACCCTCCGCTGCCGGCGCGCCCGTCGCCCACCGACGGGCGCACCACCGTCGAGAGGAACGCGATGACCGCACTGCTGCTGTCAGGGCTCGGCCCGGCCTTCATGAACGAGGGGGTGCTGCGCGGCACGCTGTTCGACCCGGACAGCGTGGACCGCCTCCGCACCGACTACTACCCCCACCTGACCCTGGCCGACCTGGGCTTCGAGCGCGAGGGTCGTCGGCACCCGTTGCTGCGCCCGGCGCGCGGGCGGGGGTCCAGCTCGCTGCGCATCGACGGGCTCGACGGGCTCACCGCCGCGCCGGTGCCGCACCTGACCACGACCACGCTGGAGTCCATTCTCGACGCCGCCGAGACCGACTACGAGGCGTTCGACCTGTCCGGGGTCTGGCAGGGTGACCGGGAGCCGGTCACCCCGTCGGCCCAGGTGCACGTGGTGCTCCTCTCCACCACCTTCGTCTGGGACCACCGCTCGATGTCCCGGGCGATCCGGTGGGCCGTGGACCGCTTCCCTGGGGTGCCGATCGTGCTGGGCGGTCAGTACAGCAACCTGAAGTATCTGAAGATCATGGCGGCCCACCCGGAGGTCACCTGCGTGGTGCGTGGCGACGCGGAGGAGGCGTTGCCGCTGCTGCTGCGGGCCGTCGCGGGCGGCGGTGACTGGCGCGACGTGCCGAACCTGGTGGTACGCACCGACGACGGTCGCATCGCGCACACCGACTTCCGGTACGTGGACATCGAGGCGCACCCCTCCCCCACCATGCGGGGGCGCCGCCCGATCGTGCCGTACGAGTCGATGCGCGGGTGCCCGTTCAGCTGCAAGTTCTGCTCGTTCCCGGCCGCCTCGCCCAAGTGGCGGTACAAGTCGGCGAAGAAGATCGCCACCGACTGGGCCGGGTACGCCGAGGTCAACGGGGCCCGACACATCAGAGCTTCCGACTCGACCTTCACGGTGCCGCCGACCCGTCTGCGGGAACTGTTCGACCTGCTGCCGGAGGTGGGCATCGGCTGGGAGGCGTTCGCCCGGGCCAACGCCATCCGGGACGCGGAGACGGTCGACCGGCTGCTCGCCGCGCACTGCCGGTGGCTGTCCATCGGCTTCGAGTCGATGAGCGACCGGACGCTGACGCTGATGAAGAAGCAGGTGACCGCCGCCGCCAACCGCCGCGCCTTCCAGTTGCTGTCCCGCAGCGACCTGGGCTACCGGTGCTCGTTCATCCTCGGCTATCCCGGGGAGACGCCCGACGACTTCGGCGAGACGTCCACCTTCCTGCGGGACGAGTACGCCGGCCACTTCACCCTGAGCATCTTCTCGCTCCAGGACGAGACGATGCCGGTCTGGGAGGACGCCGAGCAGCTCGGTATCGAGGTCGACGACCCGGAGGCACCGGACTACTCCTGGCGGCACCACGGCATGGACATCCACCAGGCGCGGCAGCTGTGGCGGCAGACGCTGGAGGAGGTGCGGTGGGGCAGCGACACCGCCGTGCACCTGCTCTGGCAGAAGGACTACGAGACACCGCTGATCCCCTGGCGTGACGCCCGGACGAACTTCCGGCTGGAGAAGCTGGTGGAGCGCCTGGCCATGCTGCCCACGACCGAGCCGGACCCGCGCCGGGCCCGACCGAGGATCGTGGGGATCCTCGACGAGCTGGCGCGGGAGGGGGTGTCGGCGCAGTCGGCTCCGGCCGGGTGAGCCGGTCGCGGTGCCTGTGCACCGCGACCGGTCAGATCGCGTACCCGAGGGACCGGAGCTGGGCGCGGATGTCGACGGTGGCGGGTACCGGCTCCGGGGTGGTCCGGGCCAGCGTGTAGGCGTCCAGCAGCGCCCGGAGGTCGCGGTCGTCGGCGGTGGGATCGACGTGTGGCACCAGGTCGTCGTCGAAGCGCTCGACCCAGGCGGTCTCCACCTCGTCGATGCCGGCGAAGGACTTGCGGTATCTGCGGGGGACCCGGACGAGGCGGTGCCGGCCCTGGTAGGCGGCCTGCCCGACCAGGACGTGACGCAGTGGGCCCTGCGCCTCGCCGGCCCGCTGGCGTTCCTGGAAGGCGATGAACTCCCCGAGGTCGGAGGTGTACGCCTCGGCGAGGGCCTCCGCGTCGGGAGGTGGGCCACCGCTGCCCCGGGCCGCGTCGGCCAGGCTACGACCGTCCAGGGCGTCGTCCGCCGCCGGCCGCAGACCGGCGAGGTCGAGCACGGTGGGCACGATGTCGACGGTGCGGATCCGGTCCCGGTGCAGACCGGCGGCGACACCGTCGCCGACCAGGACGACGGGTACCCGCAGCACCGCCTCGGCCATCGAGTTGAAGTGGCCGTTGGTGTGCTCGTCGAACTCCTCGCCGTGGTCGCTGAAGACGACCAGCAGCATGCGCCGACCGGTGGCGGCGACCCGGCGGGTGAGCCGGTCGAGGAAGGGCTCCAGCCGGGTGGTCAGGAAGTGCGCGACGCCGTCCAGGTAGAGCTGCATCAGCAGGTCGTACGCGCCGGTCTCGTAGAGGTGGCCGGCGGCCCGCTTGTAGCGGAACAGCAGTTCGGCGTCCTCCGGGTCGCGGTGGCTCTCCACGAGCCGGTCGACGAACGCCGGCTTCTCCGTGGGCAGCATGGCCTCCAGTTCGTCGACCTTGTCGCGGAATGCCTGGCCGCCGAAGCGGAGGTTGTGGAAGCCGTACGGGGTGTGCACGCCACCGAAGTGGGCCAGTGCCACACAGCCCTCGGAGGCGGCGACGGCGTCGACGAAGGCGTCGTCGTCCTCGTCGAGGTAGACGTCGACGTCCCCGGTGAAGCCGAGTTCGGGGCCGAGGATGATCGGGAAGTCGACCTTCATGATGGTCTGTCTGCCGGCCCGCTTGCCGTGGGTGAAGATCGACGGTGCCCGCAGCCGGCCGTTGTAGAACTCGTGCAGGCCGTTGTGCAGGGGGTAGCGCCCGGTGAGCAGCGCGCCGTGTGCGGCGGCCGTGTAGGGGGCGGCGGTGATCGTGTTCGGGAAGAAGGCACCCCGGCCGACGAGGTCGTCGAGGACGGCGGTGGGTGGTGCCGCCAGTTCCGGGAAGCGCCGACGCCAGAGGTTCAACGGGTTGGCGGCGATCGCGTCGCCGCGCAGGGTGTCGATTGAGACGAAGACGATGTGGTCGTACGGCTGCTCGCCCACGGTGCTCCGATCCTTGGTCCGGCGTGCCGGGACTGGTCGACGGCATCGATCGATTCCACTATTATCATGCCGATGATCTCGATCTACAACGGTCGGCGACACCGGCGTCGAGGACGTTGATGCGCGTCCTGGTGACCGGAGCGGCCGGCTTCATCGGCAGCCATCTGGTGGAGCGGCTGCTCGCGCGCGGCGACGAGGTGCGCGGCGTCGACTGCCTCACCTCCGGCTATCCGCCCGCGACGAAACTGGCCAACCTGGCCGCGGTCCGCCACCACCCCCGTTTCGAGCTGGTGATCGTCGACCTCGCCAGTACACCGACCGCCCCGCTGCTGGACGGGGTGGAGGTGGTCTTCCACCTGGCCGGTCAGCCCGGGGTGCGTACCTCCTGGGGCAGCGGGTTCGGCGACTACGTGACGCACAATGTGCTCGTCACCCAGCGGATGCTGGAGGCCGCCGCCGCGACCGATCCGGCTCCCCGGGTCGTGATGGCCTCCAGTTCCTCGGTGTACGGCGAGGGGCACCGGTGGCCGACGCCGGAGGACGCCCCGGCACGTCCGGTCAGCCCGTACGGCGTCACCAAGCTGGCCGCGGAACACCTGTGCCGGGTCTACGCCGACCTGCGCCGGGTGCCCACCGTGGTGCTGCGGTACTTCACCGTCTACGGGCCCCGGCAGCGGCCGGACATGGCGCTGCACCGGATGTTCGACGCCCTGGCCACCGGCCGGGAGTTCCCGGTCTACGGCAGCGGTGGGCAGGTGCGCGACTTCACCTACGTCGACGACGTGGTGGCCGCGACGATGGCCGCCGGGACGCGTCCGGTGCCGCCCGGCTGCGTGTTGAACGTGGCCGGCGGGTCGGCACGTTCCCTGACCGACCTGATCGGGCTCGTCGAGGAGGTGACCGGCCGACCCGTACGGGTGCGCGACGGCGGGGCGCCCCCGGGCGACGTGTCCCGCACCGGCGGGTGCATCGACCGGGCGCGGGAGCTGTTGGGCTGGACGCCCCGGGTCGGGCTGCGCGACGGGGTCCGGGCCCAGGCGGAATGGCACCTGCATGTTGACTGAGCCGGCCGGGGTCGTCGCCGACCTGCACGGGCACTCCCGACTGTCGGACGGCTGGAACCGTCCCGCCGAGCTGGTGACCGTGCAGGCCCGCGCCGGCGTGGAGCTGGTGTCGTTGACCGACCACGACACGCTGGCCGGCACCGCCGCCGCGGCGGCCCGGGCCGCCGAGCTCGGTCTGTCCTACGTGGTCGGTGTGGAGATCACGGCGGCTCCGGTCCGGCACGACAACCACCTGCTGGCGCACGGCGTACGCGCCGACGACCCCGACCTGGCCGCGTTGCTGGCGACCAACCGGCGGATCTGGCGACGGGACGCGCTGGCCGCCCGGGCGGCGCTGCGCGAGGCCGGGGTGACGGTGCCGGAGAGCGCCGCGTACGACGACAGCGAGGCCCTCGTCATGCCGCACAGTGTGGCGCGGGACGTGATCCGGACCGGTCGGGCGACCCACCCGCAGGTATGGCAGGTCATCGACGCGGCGTTGGCCCGACAGCCCCCCGAGGCGTACGCGGGGATGCCGGAGCCGGTGGAGATCGCCGAGGTGGTGCACCACGCGGGCGGGCTGCTGGTGTGGGCGCACCCGGGGCGCTCCCGCAGCCCGGAGCGGATGCGGGCGGTGCTACCGCTGCTCGACGCGATCGAGGTGCACACCCCCCGGCACGACGCTCGCGCCACCGCCGAGTGGGCCGCGCTCTGCGCCGAGACCGGCATCCCGGCCTGCACCGGACGGGATCACCACGGCTATCCGCGGTACCAGCCGCCGCCGGTGCCGGTGGACCCGCGCTACCTGGAGCGGCTGGCGGACCGGATCGTCCGGCCGGAGGATCCGGTCCGGTCGCCGCGCTCAGCCGCTGGTGGCAGCGGGCGAGCCGACCAGGGTGGAGCGGCGTAGCTTGCCGGTGTCGGTGTGCGGGATCGTCTCCCGGAACTCGTAGGTCAACGGCATCTTCGCGGTGGAGAGCAGGAGCTGGCAGTGCCGCCGCAGGTCCGCCTTCGCCGGTGGCGCGTCGGCGACCGCCGGGACCACCACCGCGTGGACGGCCTGCCCGAGTACGGCGTGCGGGCGGGCGGCGACGGCCACGTCCGCGACGCCGGGGTGTTGGCGCAGCACCTCCTCCACCTCGGCCGGATACACCTTCACCCCACCGACGTTGATCATCTCGGCGCGTCGGCCGACGATGTGCAGGTAGCCCTCCTCGTCGAGGAAGCCGGCGTCGCCGAGGCTCATGAAGCCGTCGCGCTCCGGCAGGGCCGGCCCGTCGCCGAGGTAGCTGGGCTGCCGGGTGAACCGGGAGCGCAGGAACACCTCCCCCACCTCGCCCGCCGCCGCGACGCCACCGTCCTCGCGGTACACCCGCACCTCGCAGTCCACCGGTCGTCCGACGCTGCCCGGGTGCCGCAACCACTCGTCGCCCCGGATCCACAACGCGCCGATGCGCTCCTGGCTGGAGTAGCCCTCGTAGAGGGTCTCCGGCGGGAACACCTCCATCCAGGCGCGCTTGAGCTCCGGCGGGGCACCCGCCGAACTCTGGTGCACGGTGGTCACCGAGGAGACGTCGACCTCGCGCAGTGCCGGCACGGCCAGCAGCCGGCGCATCAGGCTGGGCACGATGATGAAGTAGTTGACCCGGTGCCGTTCGATCAGCTCGGGGATGCGGGCCGGCACCACCTGCGGCACCAGCACCACGGTGTGGCCGAGCGCCAGGCCGTGGTAGAGCTTCGTGAACCCCGCGTGGTGCAGCGGGATCATGGCGAGCTGAATCTGCCCGACGTCCAGGCCCACCGCCCGGTCGCCGGTCGACGGGAAGTCGTCGGCCGGGTACACCCAGTCGGGGCGGCGCAGGATGATCCGGGGGCGTCCGGTGCTGCCGCCGGTGGCGTGTGCGGAGCGTGGGGTGCCGGCGGGGAACGCCGCGGGGTCGACCTGCGGTGCCGTCCACAGCTCTGCCGCCGGCACGGTGGTCACCGCGTCGTGCGGAGCGGTGGCCACCACGACGGCGGGGTGGGCCGTGTCGAGCAGGACGGCGAACTCCCGTTCGGTCGACTCGGGATCCAGGGGGAGCACGGTGGCGCTCAGCTTCCAGGCGGCCAGGGTGGCCACCACGTGGTCCAGACCCATCGGCAGGCGCACTGCGACGAGCACGCCCGGGCCCACTCCGGCGGCTGCCAGTCGACCGGCCGCCGCGTCACTGGTGCGGTCCAGTTCGCCCCAGGTCAGCGTGGGGGTCCCGACGGCGTCCGGCACGATGACCGCGGTTCGCTCGGGATGCCGGGCGGCCAACTCCCTGATCCGGTCGCCGATGCGGATCGTCGGGGCCGTCGTTGACAGCTTCTCGGAATGGATCATAAGGTCAATCATATCGAGAACTGTCTTTCGCGAAGACCTCCGAGCCCGGTCCGGGCCGAGCCGCGGTCGATCTGGGACGGCGGCCTGCGTCCACGGCCCCACGGCCGGTCCGCCTCGATGTCAGGGAGGCCTGAATGCGGGTGCAGGAAGCGATCGCGGCCTCGGTCCACCGGCTCGGCGTACGGCATGTCTTCGGTCTGATGGGCCGGGGCAACATGGGATTCCTGCTCGACATGGTGCACCGACACGGGATCGGCTACATCGGGGCGCGGCACGAGACGAACGCGGTCACCATGGCCGACGCGTACGCGCGCAGCACGGGTCGGCTCGGGGTCGCGACGGTCAGTGTCGGTCCCGCGTTCAGCAACGCGCTCACCGGCATCCTGGAGAGCGCGCGCGGCCAGACACCACTGTTGCTGTTCGCCGGGGACACCGCCACGACGCACGGCGACTACGGCCAGTTCCTGGACCAGGCGCCGCTGCTCGACGCGGTCGGGGTCGCCCACCGCCGCCTCGACGAGCCGCACCGGGTCGGCCCGGAGATCGCCGAGGCGGCCCGGCGTGCCGTGCACGATCGTCGGCCGGTGGTGTTGACGGTGCCGCTGGACGTGCAACGCAAGCCGGTCGAGGCGTTGGTCGAGCCGGTCGGGCCGCCCGAACCGGCACCGCATCCGCTTCCGGACGCCGCCGCTCTGGACGTCGCGGTGGAGGCGATCCGGCGGAGCCGTCGACCGGTGCTGGTGGCGGGTCGTGGCGCACTCGCACCCCCGGCCCGGGCGGCGCTGATCGAGCTGGCCGAGCGGGCCGGTGCGGTGCTCGGCACGACCCTGCACGCCGACGGGCTGTTCGCCGGTGAGCCGTGGAACGTGGGGCTGCTCGGCGCGCACTGCACCGCGTACGCCGCCGATCTGATGGCGACGGCGGACCTGATCCTGGCGTTCGGCACCGGCCTGGACCGGTACACCACCCGGGGCGGGCACCTCTTCCCGCAGGTGCGGGAGATCGTGCACTGCGAGCTTGATCCCCGGCGTGCCGCGTCGGCCCCGGTCACCGTCCGGTTGACCGGGGACACCACGGCCACCGCCCGGTCCCTCGCCGCCGAACTGCGGCGCGGCGGGCATCGGGCCACCGGCTTCCGGACCGGGCCGTGGGATCCGCCGCCGCCGTCCCCGGCGTCCGCGACCGGCACACCGGCACCCGGCTTCGTCGACCTCAGCGAGTTGCTGTCCACGTTGGACGCGTGGCTGCCGGCACACCGGTCGGTGGTGCAGGAGAGCAGCCACGCGGCCGGGAACGCGGTGGGTCACCTGCGGGTCGCCGCACCCCGGGCGCGGGTCAGCACGTTCGACTTCGAGTCGATCGGGTTGGGCCTGGCGACCGCCGTCGGCACCGCCGTGGGCCGCCCCGACGCCCCGACGGTCGCCGCCGTCGGTGACGGAGGCGCGCTGATGGCCCTCGGCGAGCTGGAGACGGCGGTCCGCCACCGGTTGCCGATCCTGCTGCTGGTGCTCAACGACAGCGCCTACGGCGCGGAGGCGCGGGAACTGGAGATGCGCGGCCTGCCCATCACCGACGCGTTGTTCCCGACCACCGACTTCGCCGCCGTCGGCCGGGCGCTGGGGGCGGCCGGGACGGTGGTCCGGGACGTCTCCGACCTGGTGGCGATCCGCGACTGGATCGCCCGCCCGGAGGGGCCGTACGTCCTGGACTGCCGGCTCGACCCGACCCTGGTCTCCGGTTGGTTCCAGCTCGCCATCGCCTCGCCCGAGGGCTACCTGCGCCGGCCACGGTGGCAGCCATGCTGAGACGCCGGCCGGCAGCGGTCGGGCAGGAGGGACGACACTCGTGATCGTCATCATCGGAGCCGGCCCGGCCGGTCTGTCGGCGGCCTACCATCTCGGCGACGAGGAGTACACCGTCCTGGAGTCGGAGGCGGAGCCGGGTGGCCTCTGCCGCTCCTTCGACCTGGGGGGTGCCACCTTCGACCTCGGTGGGCACGCCTTCTTCACCAAGCACGACGACGTCCGGGAGCTGGTCGAGCAGCTCTGCGAGCCGGGCGTGTACGCGCAGCCCCGCGAGGCGTGGGTGCACAGTCACGACACCTTCGTCCGGTACCCCTTCCAGAGTCATCTGCACGGTCTGCCCTCGGAGGTGGTGGAGGAGTGCCTGGTCGGCCTCTACGAGGCCGCCCGCCGGCAGCCGCTCGCCGCGCCACCGGCGAACCTGCGGGAGTGGATCGAGCTGACCTTCGGGCCCGGCATCGCGGCCCGTTTCCTGCTGCCCTACAACGAGAAGCTGTGGGCCTTCCCGCTGACCGAGATCGCGCCGGGCTGGACCAGCAACCGGGTGGTCACCCCGGACGTGGCGGCGATCGTCGGTGGGGCGTTGCGGCCCGACCGTTTCTCCGACTTCCCGAACGCCGTCGTGCGGTATCCGGCCACCGGTGGCTTCGCCAACCTCTACCAGGGCTTTCTGCGTACGGTCGGCGACCGGATCCGGCGGCACGACGTCGTGGAGGTCCGCCCCGGTGGTTCGACGGTGCGGGTCGAGGGTGGCGCCACGATCGCCTACGACCATCTCGTCTCCACCATGCCGCTGGACGAGTTGGTGCGACGTACCGACGGTCTCGACGACTGCTGCCGGGACGCCGCCGCCGAGCTGCGGCACAACAGTCTTCATCTGGTGAACCTGGTCTTCGACCGGCCGGCCATGACCGAGATGCAGCGGGTCTACTGCGCCGATCCCGACATCCCGTTCCACAAGCTGGTGCTGAACTCGAACTCCAACCCCGAGCTGCGCGCGCGCCCGTGCTTCGGCATCCAGGCCGAGGTGAGCTTCTCCGCGCACAAGCGGGTCGACCCGGAGGGCCTGCCGGATCGGGTGTTGGCGGCGCTGCGCCGCATCGGGATCGCCGGGGCCGACGACCGGGTGAGCGCCGCGAGTGTGGTCACCGTGCCTCGGGCGTACCCGGTGCAGACGCCGGGGACCGTCGAGGCGCGCGGGCATCTGCTGGAGGAGTTCCGGCGGCGGCGGATCCACTGTGCCGGCCGGTTCGGTGAGTGGCTCTATATCAACTCGGACGACGCGGTGCTGCGCGGCCGGGTCCGGGCCGAGGAGATCCTGGCGCACCGGGCCGGTGGCTCAGTCGACTGACTCCGCCGGGGGCAGCCCCAGCACGGTGGTCATCCACGGCAGCGCGACCTGGAGTTGACGGAGCTGGAACTCGCGGACCAGCGGCAGCTTCGGCAGGAACGGCAGACCGGCCCGGCTGGCGAAGAAGCCGGTGACCAGGGTGACCACCCTCGGGTCGGGATCGGTGAGCAGATCGGCCGGCTGCGGTCCGCCTTCCAGGGTGAGGCTGGGCAGCCAGAACGCGAGGTCGAACTGCGGATTGCCGAGGGCGGCGTGATTCCAGTCGAACAGCACCGGCTGGGTGCCACGGAAGCAGAGGTTGTCACTGCGGACGTCGAGGTGGGTGACCGAGTCGCCGTCCATGCCGGCGAAGTCCGCGGCGTCGAGAATGGTGGGCAGGCACTTGTCCAGCCACTGCGGGGAACAGACCCGCAACGCCAGGAACTGTGCCGGGTCGCGGGCGATCTCGGGCCAGCCGCCCTGGCCGTACTGCGTCTGTGAGGCGGGGATCAGGCCGTCGATGGCGGGGCGCGCCGCCAGGTCGCGCAGCGTGTCCTGGACCGCCCGGAGTTGGTCGGGTGACCAGGGCGGCGGCCAGGTCGAGGCGGAGAGATCCTCCAGCACGAGCACGGGCAGCTCACCGTCGTCGTGCCAGCCGAGCAGCTCCGGCATGAACGGCGCGTGCAACTGCTGGTAGACGGCGTGCTCGCGGCGCAACCAGATCGCTCCGGGCTCGTCGTCGGCGTGTTTGACGAAGACGGTGCGGCCGTCGTCTAGCCGGGCGAGCCACCGCCGGTTGTTCGAATATCCACGCCGGACGCGGACCGCGTCCACCACCCGCTGCCCGGTCGCGTGGGCGATCCGTTCCGCCTCGTCGATCGCGATCACCGCGTCCGCCTGCATCGAGTCACGATATCAGAGGGCGTGATCAACCAATTCACGCCGGTCACCCATGACCGGGAACGACGATCAATGGGTATTGCCCGCTCGACGGCCACCCCATATCGTCTGGCAATGCTGACTCGACCGGGCCGATCCGCTGTCACGACGGATGTTCACGGCCGGGTCGACGCGCGGTGATCAGGGCGGAGGGGCTCTCCAAGACGTTCCGGCGGTACGAACGTGAGCCGGGCGTGCTGGGTAGCCTCCGGACCCTGTTCAGCCGGCGTCACACCACGGTGACCGCGGTGGACGAGGTCTCCTTCGAGGTGGCGGCCGGCTCCCGGGTGGCGTACCTCGGGGCGAACGGTGCCGGCAAGTCCACCACGGTCAAGCTGCTGACCGGCGTGACGACCCCGACCAGCGGGCGGTGCACGGTCGACGGGATCGAGCCGTACCGCGAGCGGGTCCGCAACAGCGGAAACATCGGTGTCGTGTTCGGTCATCGCAGCCAACTGTGGTGGGACCTGTCGGTGCCGGACTCGTTCCGGATCCTCAAACACATCTACGACATCGACGAGGCCGTCTACCGGCGCAACCTGTCGCTGTTCCGGGACGTGCTCGACATCGACGCGCTGGGCACCACCCCGATCCGGGAACTCAGCCTCGGGCAGCGGATGCGCGCGGAGATCGCGGCCAGTCTGCTGCACACCCCCGCCGTGGTCTTCTGGGACGAACCCACTATCGGTTTGGACCTGGTGCTCAAGGAGGCCGTCCGGGACCTGGCCAACCAGATCAACCGGGACCACGGCACGACGATCTTCCTCACCAGCCACGACATCAGTGACATCTCCGCCATCTGCGACCAGGTACTGGTGGTCGACCAGGGCCGGATCGTGCACCAGGGCACGCTCGCGGCGCTGCTGCGGACGGCCCGCCATCGGGCGGTGCACTTCGACCACCGGGGAGACGAGTCGCCGGGACAGGTGGCGGCCCGGATCGAGGAGGCGCTGACCGGCACCAGCGTCTCCGTCGACGACCAGCGGCGGGTGACGATCAGCTTTCCCGTCGACCGGCTCACCGCCCGGGAGGTACTCACCTGGGTGTTGCACCGCTTCGACGTGACCGACTGTTTCGCGCCGGAGCCGGACCTGCAGACGGTGCTGCGGGAGATCTACGGTGGTCGCCAGCCGGCGCGGAGCACGGCTGAATGACGGTCGGCGTCCCCTCCCTGCGTCTGCGCCGCTACCTGCCGTTCGCGGTGAGCGGCCTGCAGGCGACCCTGCAGTACCGTGCGAGCTTCTTCGTCAGCCTCGCCACCACGGCGACCAGCACCGCCGTGGTGGTCTTCCTGTGGCGTGCGGTCTACGCGGCCAGCCCCGACACGGGCCCCGGCGGCTTCGGGATCGAGGGCATCACCACCTATCTGATCGCCGCCCAGGTGCTCGGTGTGCTGCACGCCAACCAGGTCGACAGCGAGATCGGGCAGGACATCCTGCGCGGGGACATCGCTGTCGCGCTGATCCGTCCGGTCAGCTACCCGGTGATGCGGATCTTCACCGCCCTGCCGGTGCTGATCACGAATCTGCTGATGGTGGGCCTGCCCACGTTGTTGATCTTTGCGGTGCTCTTCCCCCTACAGTCCCCGGCCCCGGTGGACCTGCTGCTGTTCCTGGCCGCGGTGCCGTCCTCGGTGGTCATCGCGTTCAGCCTCAACATGCTGGTCGGGCTCTGCGGCATCGTCACCACCAACATCTGGGGCATCCGCA
Organism: Verrucosispora sp. SN26_14.1; assembly: GCF_004307965.1. NCBI lineage: Bacteria > Bacillati > Actinomycetota > Actinomycetes > Micromonosporales > Micromonosporaceae > Micromonospora > Verrucosispora sp. SN26_14.1. Next base: position 51,281 of record NZ_SISL01000001.1, read on the forward strand.
TCGTCAAGGAGAGCGTCGTGGTGTTCTTCGCCGGTCAGCTCGTACCACTCGACCTGATGCCGGCACCGCTGGCCGCCGCCGCCTCGGTCCTGCCCTTCCAGTCCATGGTGTACGCGCCGGTCCGTCTGCTGACCGGTCGGTACGACGGCGCGTCCGACGCGACGGTCGTCCTGGCCGGGCAGGTGGGTTGGGCGGTGCTGCTCGCCGGCGCGTGCGCGGTGCTGTGGCGGGTGTTCGTCCGACGCGTACAGGTGCTCGGCGGATGACCCGCCCCGGTCGTACGCCGCTGCGCTACGCGCGGCTGACCTGGTTCCTCGGCGGGGTCAGCCTCCGGCGACTCGTGGCGTACCGCACCGACTTCCTGCTCGGTGGCGTCGGTTTCCTGCTCCGGGTCGGCGTCCAGGTCCTGCTGATCGGCAGCATCTTCCAGTTGGTGCCCACGGTCGGCGGCTGGTCCCTGGACAAGGTGTTGTTCCTGCTCGGCTTCGCGCTGCTGCCCCGCGGGCTGGACCGGCTCTTCACCGACTACCTGTGGGTGGTCGCCTGGCAGTTGATCCGCAGCGGCGACTTCTACCGGCACCTGATCCGTCCGGTGAACCCGCTGTTCAGCGTCCTGTCGGAGCGGTTCTTCTGGCCCGACGCGCTCGGCGAGCTGCTGGTCGGGTTCGCGCTGCTCGGGTACGCGGGCCGGCGACTGGGGCTGGACGTGGACGCCGAGATGGTCCTGGTCGGTGCCGGTCTGGTGGTCTGCGGCACGCTGATCTACACCGGGATCAAGCTCATCTTCGCCTCGATCGCCTTCTGGACGATCACCAGCCAACCCGCGATGCACGCCGCCAACCAGCTCTCCGAGTTCGCGGCGTTCCCGCTGGAGATCTATCCGGGCGTGCTGCGGTCCGTGCTGACGTGGGTGCTGCCGTTCGCGTTCACCGCGTACATCCCGGTGGAGTTCCTGCTCGGCGGCGACGGCCGGTTGGTCTGGCTCACCCCGCTGGTGGCGGCGGGCGCGCTGTGCGTCGGCTACGGCATCTGGAGCATGGGCATCCGCCGGTACGAGATGACCGGTAGCTGAGAGGAGAGGCATCGGTATGCGAAGACAGCTGCCGCTCGGTGAGCCGCTGGCGCGGGGCTACCAGTTCTATGCGTTCCCGTTGGCGATCCTGGCCACCGAGGCACGGGCCCGGGACTGGATCCTGAGCAACTACATCCACGTCGCCTTCGACCCGAAGGCACCGGACTCGCCGGTGCCGTTCGGCTTCTATCTCTACGACCACGCGATCAGTCCGTGGCTGGAGGTGGTCCGGACCAGCCGTGAGTGGGTCGCGTGCGTCGGCGCGGACATCGTCGCGCTCTGCCGCGACTCCATCGGCGCCGGCTACTACCCCTATCTCAACCTGGACGAGCACCACCTGCCGGGCCGGGCGCCCTACCAGCAGTGGCACCAGACCCACGACGTGCTGCTCAGCGGCGTCGACGACGACGAGGGCACCTTCACCGTCTACGGCTACACGGCGAACGGGTCGCTGCGGACCACCACCGTCGGGCAGGACGACGTCGCCCGCGCGTACGCGAGCCTGGACGAGGTGGAGAACGACTGCTTCCAGGTCTACTTCTACCGGTTGCGACCGGATGCCAGCTACCGGATGCGGTTGCACGTGGTGGGCGGCGCGTTCGAGGAGTACCTGTCCGGTGCCAATCCGAGCCGTCGGGTCGACATGCTCCAGGAGGAGTGGGAGCGGGCCTACGGCGTCGACTCCTACGTGCCGCTGCGCGGTTACCTGCGCGACTACCTCAACGGCGATGCCGCGTACGACATCCGGTACCTGCACGTGCTCTGGGAGCACAAGCGGCTGATGACGGAGCGGTTCCTCCGCCTGGCCGAACTCGCCCCGGCACTGGCACCGCTGGTGGACGACTGCCGTGCGATGCAGACCGACGCGGTGGCGTTGCGCAACGGGATGCTGTGGCACGAGCAGAAGGGGCGGTCCTCCCGGTTCGGCGAGGAGGCCATGCCGCGCCTGGAGCGCGTCTTCGACACCGAGGTGCGGGTGCTGCGGCAGGCCGTGGAGGAGATCCGGCGTCATCCGACGCAGGAGCCGGCCACGGATCACCGGCCTGTCCATCAGGGCACGCCGACGGACGCGGGACGGGGTGGCGGGACGTGAGTGTGGACGCGGAGTGCGCGGTGCTCCTGCGGATGCCGGCCCTGCGCCCGGACGACCACCTCCAGTTACGGATCGTCGGCGCCGGCACGCAGGACTTCCGGTACGACCAGCGCACCGGCGAGTGGACCGCCACGCTCGATCCGGCGGCACATCCCGACGGTGTCGAGGTCGTCGTGGTCCTCGACAGCGACCCCCAGCTCGACGGGCCGCTGCACCTGAGCACCGCCGAACTGGCCGCCCCGACCTGCCGCATCGACGGGCGGGTCCACTTCGCGCGGCACCAGGACGTCCTCGTCGGCGAGTCGCACGTCGCCCGGCACTTCTTCCCCGGCGATCCGGAGTCCACGCAGCGCTACGACGTCATCGTCGTCGGCTCCGGTGCCGGTGGCGGCACCCTGGCGTACCAGCTCGCCGAGACGCCGTGGCGGGGCGGTCGGCCACCGCGCGTCCTGCTGCTGGAGGCCGGTAGCTACCTGTTCGGGACGCACACCGGCAACCTGGCCCGCTACCAACCGGTCGGTCCCGATGTGTACCCCAACATCTTTCACCACTGGGGTGCGTTCGGGCGTCGGCGCTGGCGGGCCGCCGACGCCGAGAGCGCCAAGGCACGCATCGCGCAGGGCCTCAACCTCGGCGGCCGGACCCTGTTCTGGGGGGCCTCGGCACCCCGGATGCACCGGTGGGAGTTCCGCGACTGGCCGGAGACGGTCCGCGACGAGTTGTACGACGTCTGGTACGACCGCGCGGAGCAGCTGACCCGTGTCACTCCCCTGGTCCCGTCGTCGTACCAGACGATGGTCAAGGCGAAACTGCGGGAGTTGCCCGCGTTGGCCGAGTTCCGGCACTTCGATCCCCCGATGGCGATCGAGTACTGCGGTCCGGTCCCCGGGGCGGTGCCGGCGGGTATCTGGTCGGCTGCCGAACTGCTGCTCAGCCGCGCCATGCAGGACGGCCGCTTCGGCAACCTGCGGGTCCACCTGAACCACGAGGTGGTCGGTGTCGAGCGGGCGGCGGGCGAGGTCACCGGTGTGGTGACGTACGACCACCTGGCCGGCCGGGACCGCACCTACCGACTGGCCGACGACGGCGTGGTGGTGCTGGCCGCCGGCACCGTCGGCACTGCCGCCGTCGCGCAGTCGTCCGGCCTCGCCGAGGACATCCCGCTGGTCGGACGCGGCATCACCGACCATCCCATCCACGTGGTGAAGTTCTGGATGCGGCAGGGCGGGGACTGGTACAGCCGGTTCGACTCCAGCAAGACCGTCTCCCGGCACCTCACCGACGCCGCCGACACCGACCCCGTCCACCCGTACAGCGTCACGCTGGACCTCGGCGCGAACCTGAACCAGTTCCGCTTCGTCAACGCGTTGGAGTTCACCGGCGCGAACCTGGCCACCGTCGACGGGAAGATGCCGGGCGAACTCGTGTTCATGGTCGAGGCGCCGCTGATCGAGCAGAACGCCGTCACCCTGACCGAGACCCGGCCGGTGGGCGGGAAGCCCGCCGCGCTGCCCACCATCCGCATCCATCCCAGCCCGCGCGCCCACCAGGTCCAGGACGCCCTCGACACGATCACCGCCGATGTGGTGTCCGCCTTCGGAGGCGAGGTGTACGAGCAGCTCTGGGCTCCGCTCGGCGGGGTGTCGCACGAGGTCGGCACCATGCGGATGGGTCGCGACACGCCGGGCCGGGAGCGGCCGGGGGTGGTCGACGAGGACCTGCGCGTCGCCGGCCACCGCAACCTCTATGTCTGCGACCTGTCCGTCTTCCCGAACTCACCGGCGGCCAACCCGACGCTGACGTTGGCGGCGCTGGCCATGCGCCTCGCCGCCCACCTCAGCACCGGACGACTCACCGCCCCCGGGGCGTGTTGATCACCTGGCGTAGTCCGTGCAGGAGTCGGTCGACGTGCTCGGCGGTCGTGCCGATGCCGATGCTGGCCCGGATCGCGTACCCGTCGGTGGGGCGGCCGAGCCGCACGGCCGCGTCGGCCAACAGCTTCCGGCTGAGCGGGTGGGCGCAGAACAAGCCGTCTCGTACGCCGATGCCGTGCTCGGCGGAGAGCCGGTGGGTGATGTCGGCTGCCCGCCGGTCGGCGACGGTGAAGCTGACGATGCCGACCCGGTCGTGATCGGCGTCGAACGTGCGCAGTTCCGCCACCTGCGGCAGGGCGCCGAGGCCGTCGCGCAGTCGGGCCAGCAGCTCCTGCTCGTGGTGAGCGAGTACGTCCGGTGCGGCGGCGGAGATGGTGGCACAGGCGGCGGCGAGTGCCACCGCTCCCAGCAAATTCGGCGTGCCGGCCTCGTGTCGGGCCGGGCCGGTCTGCCACTGCACCTCGGCGGGTTCGTCACCGACGTGCCTGGTGGCTCCACCGCCGGACAGGTACGGGTCGGCGGCGTCGAGCCAGTCGGCGCGGCCGGCCAGGACGCCCGCACCGAAGGGCGCGTACAGCTTGTGCCCGGAGAGCGCCAGGTAGTCGATACCGGCGGAGGCCATGGAGACCGGGCGGTGCGGGGCCAGTTGGGCGGCGTCGACGGCGATCCGCGCGCCGTGCCGATGGGCGATCTCCGCGATCTCGGCCGTCGGCCAGACCTCGCCGGTGACGTTGGAGGCGCCGGTCACCGCCACCAGCACCGGCCCCGCGTCGCCCAGGTCGGCCAGCGCCCGGGTCAGCCCGGAGGTCACCTCGGGCAGGTCGGCGGGCACCGGCAGGCGGTGCACGTTCGGCCAGGCGAGGAGGTTCGCGTGGTGTTCGCCGGCCCAGGTCACCACGGTGGTGTGCGGGGGCAGGGCCCGGGCGAGCAGGTTCATCGCGTCGGTGGTGTTCCGGGTGAAGATCACGTGGTCGTCCGGCCGGACGTCGAGGAAGTCCGCGACGGTCTGACGGGACTGCTCGTAGGCCAGCGTGCACCGGCGCGACGCGAGGCCGGCGCCCCGGTGCACGCTGGCGTACCAGGGCAGCAGTTCGGTGACCGCGTCGGCGACCGGGACGAGGCAGGGTGCGGTGGCGGCGTAGTCGAGGTTGGCGTACGCGACGGTGGTGCCGTCGGAGAGGCGGACCGGAAGGTCGTCGCCGAGCACGGCAGGAGCGATCGTGGGCACACTCGTCCTCAGGTGACAGTGGACCCGTGCGGGTCCGCGCTTGCCTCCGGCGATCGCCGACGGCCTGGTCTCACCCGGAGGCACCCCACCGCGGATATACGAGGGTTGCCGGTCAGCAGGCCGGGGCCTTGACGCTGACACTCTTGACCGCTGCCGATGCTGCCACACGGGCGAGCCCGCCCGCCAGTGCCCGTCGGGCACCCGGCATGTCCCTGTTCGTACGACACGAGACAGCCCCTTGATTCGTCCCGCCTGACCGGTCGGCTCGCCGTCGCGCCGGTCCGGGTGGCGGCTCGGGAGCAGACGTGAATCCGACGCCCCGGGTGCGCGATTGCGCGGGCGCGCTTCACCACGCACAGTGACCACAGTCACCTGCCGCCGATCGGCTCGGCGCCCCTTCGCCGCTGTTCTGTCGGCCATGGGAGCGCGGGTCGGCGCGGCATGTCGGTGATTCGACGGATCACTGTCCGGAAAGCGTCTCCACCACGCGGGATAGCACACTCCATGATGGACGGACCAGCGGTTCGACTGTCAGCTTTGCGAAACACTTTCGCGCTCTGATCTGCCCTACGGTGAACCGGCGTTACCGCAGCGACCACGCCGCAACCATTGGGGAACGCATCACCATGCGCATACTCGCCGTGCCCGTCAGGGTGGACGCCCTGTGGCTCGCCACCGACCGGACCGTGACCGGACCGACCGCCGACTTCACCCGCCTGCCGTACGTCGACGCCAGCACCGGCCGGGACGCCGACTTCGGTGAGCGCAACCTCAGCGACGCGATCCTGCCCGGGTCGTTCCAGCAGGACCTGCTGTTGCCGGCCGGCATCCACCTGCACTGGTCTCTGCCGGACGCACTGACCCGGTTGACGCACGGCGCCGCGACCGGCGGTGGTGCGCCCGCCGTCGACCTGCCCCGGGTGCCGAACCGGTGGCTGGTCACCCGGACCGCGCCGGGTGGCGCCCAGGACCGCTGGATGGTGGAGAGCGACGCGCTGGGCGACGTCGACCGGGGCGGGGTGACCTATCCGCTGCGGGCGGCCGATCCACGCGGCACCACCGGACGCCCGTGGCGGTATCTCGGCCGGAAGCTGCCGCTGTCGGCGTGGCCCGGTGCGCCGACCGACCGGGTGGCCGCGCTCACCGCGCTCGGCTACGGCGAGCCGACCTTCGCCGCGTTCTATCCGAACTCGTCGAGCGTGTTCGGGTTGCACGACGACGGCTACGGGGCGGTGCCGCCGCCGAACGGCCTGCGCTACGACGTGGTCGGCTGGTATGCCGAGACGGCCGACGACGAACTGCTGGCGGTGGTGGCGACGGCGGCCGGGCGGAGCTGGCCGCAGACCATCGCCGACGAACTGGACTGGTCGGTGCCGGCCGACACCGGCGGCGACGCTCCGGCGCGGATGCTCTGCTTCGGTCGGCTGACCTTCGCCGCGACGGCGAAGCGGGCGCCGGTGCCCGGCCCGACGACCGACTCCGAGAGCGGGGTCTGGGTGGCGAACACCGCCACCGAGGCACTCGCCGCGCACCTCGGCGCGGTGTTGCCCGGGGTGACCGAGACGCAGACCGAGGAGCTGCTGGAGGCGCTGACCGTCGCCGACGAGTTGGAGAGCGGCGTGTTGGACCTGCCGGCCCGGCTGGCTCAGGCCCGGCATGCCGCGTCGTTCGGCACGGTCGCCTCCGGGGTGGCCTGGACGGTCCGTCGGCAGGACGACCCGCTGGACGGCGGGGACGAGGGTTCGCCGGTCACGGTGCCGCAGCGCCAGGCCCGGGAACGGTTGGCGCTGCCGGGGAGCTTCGGCGACCTGCTGGTCGCGCTGAACGAGGCGCAGTCGGCGTACGACGCGGCGGCGGCCGAGGTCACCGGGGCACGTCGGCGGATCTTCGCGGACTGGACCCGGTACCTGGTCTGTGCGTACCCACCACCGGGTGCCCGGGACGACTATCCGGACCCGGATCTCGTCGGCTGGTACCTGCGGCGGGAGGTGTCGGCGTTGTCCGCCCGGTTGGCAAGGCTGGGAAGTTGGCCGCCGGTGGACACCGGCACGAGTCTGGCGCACCGGTTGCAGGCCGCCCGGCAGGCCGCGCAGTCGGCGCTGGACACGGTCAACGCCACGGCGGCGGCCGCCGCGCGGAGCCGGTTCGAGTTGCAACAGGTCCCGGGTACGCCGTACCAGGTGCCGAACGAACCGGTGGTGCTGCTCACCGGTGCGGCGGCCACCCCGTCGGACCGGTACGGCCGCGACGGCGCGGACCAGCCGGACGGACTGCTGCCGTGCGTGGCGGTGGAACTGGCCGTCTCCGAGGCCGACCTGCGGGCCGCGACCGGGGTGACCCGCCTCGGTGACCTGCTCGCGGCGCTGGCCACCAAGCTCGCCACCGGGCAACCGGAGCATCCCGCGCTGCGGTCGTGGACGGGTCAGCCGTGGCATCCGGTGCTGCTGCACTGGGAGGTGGAGTTCTTCCCGGCGCGGGCGGGCAACAACCTGGACCCGTCCGGGCGGGACTTCGACCCGGCGTTCGTCACGACGAACTACGAGCTGCCCGACGGGGACCGGGAACTGCGCCCCCGGGCGGAGAAGGACGTGCTGGACACGGCGGCGAACGTCTACACCGGCAGCACGGTGTTGTCGGCGTCGGCGCGGCCGGTGCTCTCCACCCGGATCATGCGATACCTGCGCGGGACACCGCTGGCCCGCGCGAACGACGAGCGGACGGCGGCGGGACTCGACCCGTGGACCGCCGACCAACTGGACGACGACCCGGGACCGCTGCTGGACTGGTGCGCGGCGCAGCAGGACGATGCGCGGCTGGGCACACTCGCGACGGCGTACCGACATCTCGCCGCGCACGAGGGAAGCAACCTGGCGCAGAGCCTGGGTGGTTTCAACGACGCCCTGGTGATGCTGCAGATGGTGCGTCAGTTGCCGATCACCGACCCGTTGGGTTTTCCAGCCGGGCGGTCGCTGGCGGCGCTCGTGCAGCAGGCGGTGGCGGGTGAGGGGCGGCACGCGCCGGTGCCGCTGAGCGACTTCAACCCGGTCCGGGCGGGGGCGCTGCGGGTGCGGCGCTTGCGGATCGTGGACAGCTTCGGCATCGGGTACGACGTCGACACCGACAAGCCCCGGACCACCACCTGGTTGAGCATGCCGAACCGGCCGACCTGGGTGGCGATGCCGCCCCGGCTGGCAGTGCCGGCGCGGGTACGGCTGGACCTGCTCGACGCCGAGGCCGCCGGGCGAGCGCTGAGCGGGTTGCCGCAGTCGTCCCCGGTCTGCGGGTGGCTGCTGCCCGATCCGCTCGACGACGGGCTGCGGGTGTACGCGGCGGACGGGGACTGGCTCGGCACGCTCTACCTGACCGCCGACCCGGCCGCCCCACGGCAGGCGTGGTGGCAGTCCTCCCCGCAGGGGCCGGTCACCGAGGTCGGGTCGATCGGCAACGTGCGGCTGCGCGCGGTGGTGCAGCGGCTGCGTGGGCTGGGCGCCGACGGGCTGGCCGAGTTCGTGTCCCGGCTCGACGAGTCGCTGGACGCGGTCGAGCCCGAGGACCCGGGGCAGCATCGGGCGCGGGCGGTGCTGGTCGGTCGGCCGGTGGCGGTGGTCCGGCTGGCGCTCGATCTGGAGGCGCCGGGGCTGCCCGTGATCCACCAGGACTGGAACGTCTTCCGGCAGGATCTGCGCCGCGTCGGTCGGGAGAGTAACGCGTACCCGTCCGTCCGGTTCCCGGTGCGGCTGGGCGAGCACGGGCGGCTGGGCGACGGCACGCTCGGCTTCTGGCGGGAGCAGCCGGACGGCGCCCTGGGCGAGCGGTACCACGACGTGGTGACGCTGGCCGAGCAGGACGGCGACCCGCCGCTCGCCGTCGGGATCGACCTGCCGACGCTGACACTGACCGCGCTGGTGGAGCCGGCCGGGGCGGTACACGCCACCACCGGGGTGCTGCCGACGGTCTCCTGCCGGCTGGATCCCGCCCACCACCATGATGCGCTGGCCCGACTGGAGGTCGGCTTCCTGGCAGCGCCCGTGCTGACCGAGGCCGACGCGCCTGCGCTGGTCACACCGGCGGCCGACCCGGACCGGGTCTGGTCGTGGCGCGAACGCGACGGCGCCTCCTGGGTGGAGGTCGCCGAGCCGCCGGAGCTCGCGGAGGCGTTCCCCACCGCGCTGACCGCTCGCGAGGGCTGGCTCAGCCTGCGTCAGCGCCCGACCGTCTGACCGCTCCGCGCGCCTCCCCTATTTCTCCGGCACGTCCACCACATTTCGACCGAGAAGGCGACCCCGATGCCACAGATCACCCTCGACCTGTCCCTGGAACAGACGAACATGGTCCTGGAGGCGCTCGGCCAACTGCCGTACGTCCGGGTCTACGAACTGATCGAGACGATCGGCCGGCAGGCCGGTGCGCAGGTGCAGGGCCCGTCCGTCGAGGCCGAGCAGGCCCGTCTCACCCCGGTGCGGTCGGCATGAGCCCGGAGCCGCTGCTGTTCTGGCAGCTCGACGACATCGCCCCGGGCAACGTCGTCGTCGACTACGGCAAGGGACAGCTCGACGGCCGGCTCGAAGGGAACCCGACCGTGTCGCCGGACGACCAGTTCGGTGCGGTGGTGACCCTGGACGGGGTCGGCGACGCCGTGGTCTCGCCCGCGCCCCTGCCGCCGTACACGACCTACACGATGTGCGGCTGGTTCCGGGTGCCCACCCAGACTTCGGGCATGCAGACCGTGATGGGCCGCGACCTTTACGGGGTGCACGTCAACGTGCTCGGCCGCATCATGGCCGACCTGCCGGGCACCAACGTCCGGTACTCCAGCGGCGCCGGCCTGTTCACCTACGACACCTGGCACCACCTGGCGGTGACCCGGGACACCACGCTGCTTCGGATCCACCTCGACGGGGTGGTGGTGCTGGAGGCGAGCGTCGGGGCGCCGCCGACGGTGCAGAGCAGCTTCGTGGTCGGGCGGCCACCCGGCAACGCCAGTCAGTACCAGCCGATGTCGGTGGCTGCGGTACGGCTGTACGGCACGGCCCTGAGCGCTGCCGAGGTCACCGAGCTGATGGCGGTGGACGAGTCGCCGGTGACGTCGTTCGTCCGCACCCACCCGCTCGACTTCGAGTTGGCCAACGTCGACCAGCAGCCGGTGTTGTACATCGACGACGCCGCCACCAGCCAGACGCTCACGTTGCGCGTGACCAACTCGTCCCGGCACGACATCACGCTCTGGCCGCTGAGCGGCGCGCCGTCGGTGACGAACCGGCACTTCACGCTGAACCTCCGGCCGGGCACGATCGCCCCGGCGAGTACGGTCGGGCTGGCCGCGAGCGGATGGGCGCTGGCCGCCAACGAGGCCCGTACGGAGCTGTATCTGCGCGGTCCGGCGAACGCGGTCGTCCCGGCCGCCGCGTCGGTCGAGTTGCCGTTGACCGGGCTGCGTGCGGACGGCACCGACGGCACCCGGGTGACCCGGGTCGAACTGGCCTATCAGCGGCTCGGTTACACCGGTGAGACCAGCGAGATCGTCGGCACCCGGCAGCAGTCGCTGGAGGTGGTGAACCACCGGGGTCGACCGGACATCCCGCTGGACGTCGCCTTCGTCGGCGGCAACCGGGTGCTCAGCGACGGGTCGGGCACCAGTTCGCTGCGGCTGCGGGTGGCCAACGTCTCCCGCCGGGTGGCGATCGCACTGGCCGGCTCCGCCACCGTCGGCAAGGAGCGGGCGTCGGCGCTGGTCCTCTCGTTCGACGTGCAGTTGGCGAACGAGACCCGGGACTGGGCGTTGACCACGGCCGGTCAGGTCGGTGCGGTGCAGGTGGCGTTGACCGGTGCCACCGGTGTGGCGTGGGACGTCGACAAGCTGATCGACGACGAGCGGGCGATGTGGACGCTGACCCCGAAGCAGGACACGACCATCGCCGCCGAGGAGTGGTTGGAGCTGGGGATCGGGCCGGTCCACGGGCTGACCACGCCGGGTCACGCGCCGGTGGTGCTGTCGTACCGCAACGTCCCCGGTTTCCAGGACGGGTTCGTCAGCGTCGACGTGGAGCGGAGCCCGCTGCTGTTCAGCGGCACCAACGTCGCGGTGGGCGGTGTCGCCGCGCCGTTCAAGCTGACCGTGCGCGCCGCCACCGAGCACCTGCAGCTGCGCCGGGAGGGTCAGACCGGCGGAAACCAGATCTACCTGGAGCTGTACCAGTCGGAGACCTCGGCGAACGTGACCACCTATCCGAGTATCCGGTTCCACCACGCGGGCAAGTTCTGGCACCGGATCGAGGGCCGCCCCGACGGGTTCATGTTCAAGTGGGGACCGCCGACCAGCGACGACCTGAGTGACATCTTCGCCCGCCTGGGCGTGTTCACGTCGATGCGGGTGGACAAGGTCGCGGTCAGCGGGGGCGAGGGTCATCTCCGGGTGGAACGGCGGGATCAGGCAGCCGGTAAGCAGGTGTTCCTGGAGTTGTTCCAGGCGGATGTCCCCGCGAATCAGGGAACCTTTCCGAGCCTGAGGTTCCATCACGCGAACAAGTTCTGGCACCGGATCGAGGGCCGTCCCGAGGGCTTCCTGTTCAAGGACGGCAACACCGGCTCCGACGACTTGCGGGACATCTTCGCCCGCACCGCGTCGTTCACCTCGCTGCGTCTCGGATCCACCGGCATCGGTGAGTCGGACCTGCGCCGGTTGCTCGATCTGGCACGGCGCTTCCCGTTCTAGGTCACCGGTAGCGAAGCGGAGGAGCACGGCACGATGCCGAACGGCAAACGGACGCGGACCACGAGCAAGACCACCGACTCCAGCAAGGCACCCAAGAACACCGAACGCAAGGACGTCAAGGCCAAGAAGGCGATGACCGACGCCGACCGTAAGGCGGCCGTCGCGGCGAAGCTCGCGGTGGAGCTGCTGCAACTGGCCACGACGCTGGAGCCGATCACCCGATCGACGCCGGCGGTGGTGGGGGCACGCGCGGACACGAACTTCTACGCCACGTTCCTGCGGTCGGGGCAGGGCGACTGCATCGTGTTCAAGACGCCCGGCGGCAAGACGGTGCTCGTCGACTGCGGCTCGACCACCCTGGACACCACGACCGGTGAGGCGCACGCGCAGTACATCTGGAACAGCCTGAACGTGCCCCGCTATCTGCTGGGCAGCAGCACGATCGACGTCATGGTCTTCACCCATCCGGACGAGGACCACTACAACTACCTGACGTCCGTGCTCGACGAGGACCGCACCGGTCGGAAGATGACGGTGGGGCGGGTCTACCACAGCGGTGAGAGCGAGGACTACGTCGGCGCCATCGACTGGCTCCGAAAACACATGGCCGACGCCACGAAGATCTTCAAGGTGGTGCACAACCTGGAGGTCGATCCGTCCGACCAGAGCGTGGTCCGCGGCGAGATCACGCTCGACGGCACGGCGGTGGTCGCCGCCACCGCCGGCGACCAGGTGGATCGTCTCGACGACAAGGGCGGCATCCGGATCATCGCGGAGCCGACCTGCACCGTCACCATCCTCGCCGGTGGGGTCGCGCACGACTACAAGACCGACAAGGACACCAAGAAGGCCAGGAACCGCGCCAGCCTGGTGCTGCTGATCGAGGCGCACGGGAAGAAGCTGCTGCTCTGCGGTGACGCCACCACCAGCACCGAGCACTACCTGATCGCAGCCGGCAAGTACGCCGCACCGACCAAGACCCGGATCACCGGGGTCGACGTGATGCACATCGCCCACCACGGCAGCAAGGTCACGTCAGGCTCGAAGGAACTGCTGGACGTGGTGAAACCCAAGACGGAGGCGATCATCAGCGCGGCCCGGGAGGGCAGCACCTCGCACCACCTGCCGGCCTGGCCCACGGTGGAGAAGTACATCGACAACTTCACGGGCCGCGTCCCTGCCACCGCCCACAAGGGATGGTGCTGGGACATGAACGTGAGCCGGTACAAGGTCCAACAGATGGACATCCCGTTCCCGGTGTACATCACCGGGTCGCACGGCAACCTCGACATCGCCTGGACGGCCTGATCATGAATCGGCACACCCTGGAGACGCTGCTGGCCACGGTCGCCACCGGCCGGCTCGACCTGCCGCTGTCCAGCCTGGACGCGGACCACGCCACCTATCTCGGCCGTTTCCTGCCCACCGGCCGACTGGCCCTGACCGACTGCGTCCGCGTCGACCAGGCCGACGCGGTCGAGGTCCACGGCACCGGCGCACCCGGCCCGTTCGCCGGGCTGGCGGTCACCGCCCGCTTCGCCCTCGCCGCGGACACGGTCACCGGGGTACGGGTCACCGCCACCGGCGCGCCGACCTGGTCGCTCGCAGACACCTTCCCGGCGCTGGCCGGCACCTTGCTGGCCACGCTGCGCTTCACCGGACCGTTGATGACGCTGGACACGGCGGTGCTGGCACCGACCGGCGACGACCCGACGCCCGATCCGGCCGACGCGGCGATGCGTTTCACCGGCGACCTGCGGATCACCAGCGAGATGGCCGCCATCGCGCTGCTGTTCCCGGGCACGACACACCCGGTCGTCGGCGACATCACCATGGTCACCCTCGCACCGGACGGCTACCCGCTGCCGCACCCCACGGTGCCGAGCGTCATCCTCTACGGCGCCGACGGGGAGCCCCTCCCCCTCGGCCTGTTCGACGTCACCGACCTGCGGTACGAGATCTTCGGCACCCCCGACCTCAACCTGCACACCGCCGACAGTGAGGTCGTCGCAGTGCTGGTCCTCACCGGCGCGATCGACGTCCGCACCGGTGGGCAGAGCCACCGGGTGCTGCTCTCCGCCCAGGTCGCCGGCTGGGACAACGACATCATCCTGGCCGCCGACTTCAGCGGACTGGGCGCGCTCACCCTCGACGACGTCGCCGACCTCGCCGGGTTGGACCGGTTGACCCTGCCGTTCGACATCGACCCGGACGCCGGAATCAGTCTCGGCGAGGTGGTGGTCTGCCTGGCCCACAGCGGCGGCACCTGGTCGATCAACCACATCGCGCTGACCGTCCGCGCCGAGGCGGACTGGGTCATCGTCGACGACCTGCTGGAACTGCAGGCCCTGGAGCTGACCGTACGGGTCGACCGACCGGGCCCGAGTGCGACGCCGTCGTTCCTGGTCAACGGGTTGCTCGGGATCGGTGACGAGGGCACCCTGCAACTCGTCGCCGACCCGAGGTCACGGCACCTCGGCGGCGGTCTCTACGGCGACGCGCCGCTGCGGATCCGCGAGGTCTACCAGCACTTCACCGGCGCCGATCCCGGTCACCTGCCCGACCTGGCGATCACCCGGTTCCAGGCCGACGTGAACCTGCCGGTCGGCACGACCGGCACCACGTTCGGCGGCGAGATCGTGGTGGCGGGCAACTGGTTCCTCACCGACCAGGTCGAGCTGACCAGTCTCACCTTCGATCTGGACCACGACACCACCGGTACACAGATGCAGGCGATGGCGGGTTTCGTCATCGACGACGTCACCGTCACGATGACCGCCGACTACGACCCGGCCCCCGACCGGAAGTGGGAGTTCACCGGCGAGACCGGACCCGGCCAGCTCATCCCGATCGGGCCGGCGGTGGAGTCCCTGGCCGAACGCTTCGACGGCCTCGCCCTGCCGGCGCCGCTGGCCGACCTGACCATCGACAATCTCGGCGTCGACGTCTCCACCGGCACCCAGCGGGTCTTCGTCACCGGCCAGGCCCGGTTCCCGGTCGACGACACCGACGTGGCGATCACCGTCACGGTCGACACCGCGCAGCGCTCCTTCGACGGGCTGATCGCGCTCGCGGTGCCGGTCGGCGACGGCAGCACGTTCCACCCGCAGCTCGACCTGCACCTGGCCGGTGACGCCACCGCCCGTCGGTTGGCCGCCTCGTACACTCACGCCTCCAGCGATCCGGTGCCGGACGTGCGTGCCCTCGTCGGCGCGGTCTCCCCGACCGCCGCCGGCTATGTGCCGCACGGCATCGTCGTCGACCCCCGGCACCTGCTGTTCGCCCTGACCCGGCCGGTCGAGGGGACCGGGACGGCGTACGTCTTCGGGGTCGACCTCGCGCTCACGGTCGACCTGGCCGACCTGCCGGTGGTCGGCGAGCATCTCACCGGCGACACGACGATCGGGATGGACCTGCTCCGGGTCGTGGCGGCCACCGCCGCGCTCGGTGCCGCCGACGTCACCGCGCTGAACGCGCTGCTGCCGGCGGAGATACCCGCGCTGCCGGCAGCAGGTCTGCCGGCCGGGTTCACCGTCGACGGGACGCTGCGCCTGGGACCGTTCGGCGAGCCGGTGTCGGTGCCGGTCAGCGGGGTGAACGGGACGGCGAACCCGCCGGCCGGGCCGGTACCCGCGCCACCGAAGCAGACTGTCACCGGCGACAACACCTCCTGGCTCCCGGTGCAGCGCGCCTTCGGTCCGGTCCAGCTCGCCCGGGTCGGCGTCGCCTTCCGGCAGCACGACGGCCAGGATCCGCGCCTCGCGCTGCTGCTGGACGCGTCGGTCGCCGTCGCCGGCCTCACCCTCTCCCTGGACGGGCTCGAGGTCGGGATCTCGCTGACCGACCCGCTCTCGGTACCGTCGTTCGGGCTGTCCGGGATGGGCCTGTCCTACGCTGCCGGCCCGGTCAGCATCACCGGCGCGTTCCTCCGGTCGGAGATCGAGTACGAGGGGGTCAGCTATCCCGCGTACGGCGGCATGGCGCAGCTGCGCACCGAGTCGCTGTCGCTGGCCGCGATCGGGGCGTACGCGCAACTGCCGGCGGGGCCGTCGGTCTTCGTCTACGCGTACCTGGACACCCCGGTCGGTGGGCCGCCGTTCTTCCACGTCCGGGGCATCGCCGCCGGATTCGGCTACCACCGGCGTCTGGTCCTGCCGCCGGTCGACGACGTGGCGTCGTTCCCGCTGGTGGCGGAGGCGACCGGAGCCGCGACGCCGGGCACCAGCCTCGGTGCCGAGCTGCGCAGCCTCGCCACGTGGCTGCCCCCGTCGGTCGGGGACATCCTGCTCACCGCCGGGGTGCACGTCAGCTCGTTCGAGATGCTCGACTCGTTCGTGCTGGTCGCGGCGACGTTCGGGCACCGCTTCGAACTGGACGTGCTCGGGTTGTCCACGCTGACCCTGCCGGCCCGCGCGCCGGGGACCGAGGCGGTCACCCCGGTCGCCGAGGTGCAGTTGGCGCTGCGGGCCAGCTTCGTACCCGACGACGGGTTCCTGGGCGTGCAGGCGCAGTTGACGCGCAACTCCTACCTGCTGTCGCGGGCCTGTCACCTCGTCGGCGGTATCGCGTTCTCGACCTGGTTCGCCGGCGAGCACTCCGGGGACTTCGTGCTGACCGCCGGTGGCTATCACCCGCACTTCCCGGTGCCGGCGCACTACCCGACCGTGCCCCGGCTCGGGTTCTCCTGGCAGGTCTCGCCACAGTTGAGCATGTCCGGGTCGGCGTACTACGCGCTGACCCCGGGGGCCCTGATGGCCGGTGGCGGGCTCAGTGCCGTCTACCAGGACGGGTCGCTGCGCGCCTGGTTCGACGCCGCCATGGACTTCCTGATCTCGTGGCAGCCGTACCACTACGAGGCGTCGCTGCACGTCAGCATCGGGGCGTCGTACACGTACCACTTCTTCGGTACGCACACGATCAACCTGCACGTCGGCACCGACGTCGACCTGTGGGGCCCGGACTTCGGCGGCACCGCGACGATCGACCTGCACGTCACGTCGATCCGCATCTCGTTCGGCGCCGACCGGGGCGGTGGCCCGACGCCGTTGTCCTGGACCAGCTTCCGGTCGACGCTGCTGCCGGCCCCGGCCGAACTGGTCAGCGTCACGCTGCGCGGCGACAGCCATCGGGCGGCGGCCGACGCCGCAGACGACGACCTGGGCGTGGTCGACCCGACCACGCTGGTGCTGAGCACCGACAGCAGCGTCCCGAGCAGCAGGGGCAGGCGCGGCACCGGCACCGCCGAGGCGGCGTTGCCGGCCGACGCGGGCAGCACCCGGTTCGGGGTCGGCCCGATGGGGGTGGCCGTCGGGAACGCGACCGCCACCCACCGGATCACCATCACCCGTGACGGCGTCCCGGCCGAGGACCAGTTCGACTACCGGCCGGTGGTCAAGCGGCTGCCGAACGCGTTGTGGGGTGGCCGGCTCACCCCGTCACCGACCGATCCGGCACTGACGCCGGATCTGCTGACCGGGTACACCATCACACCCCGCCCGACGGTGACGCCCGAGCCGGCGTGGCTGGACCGGAGCGCGGTGCAGGCCGACACGGCCCTGTTCGAGGTCTCCGACGCGATCCGGCTGCGTGCCCCGGCGGCGGTGGCGGATCTCGACGGCAGCGACGCCGAACGCGCGAAGCTGATCGTCGGCAGCATGGCGGCGCCCACCGTGACCGCTGCCCGGGCCGACCTGTGGGCCGCCCTGCTGCCCGACGCGTCGGTCGACCTGACCGGCTTCGACACCAGCCAGTTCCACGAGATCCCCCGGGTGGCCGCTCATGTCTGACAACACCGTCACGTTCGCCGCGCACCGACGCCCGGCACTGGAGGCCGGCGACTACGCCATCACCGTGACCCAGGCCGTCGCGGTCGGCTCCGCGACGGAGTCGTTCGGCACCAGCCGCCGGTTCAGCGTCGGCGGCGACCGGTTCGCCCTGCCACCGACCGCGATCCGCGCGGTCTTCCCACCCGACGGCAGCCTGGGCGACCACGGCAACGTGCTGCCGCACGTGGTGCTCGACCGGCCCTCACTGCCCTGGGAACGCGATCCGGGCGGGGGCGGCGACGACCGTCCGCCGTGGTTGGCGCTGCTGCTCTTCGACGAGGACGAGAAGCCGCAGCCACGGACCACCACGGTGGGGGCGCTGACCCGGGAGGGCAGACTGCCCGAGCCGGCGACCGCCCTGGAGCGACACGACTCCGCCGACGACCCGGTGACCGTGATCGACGTACCCGCCGCTCTGCTGACCAGCCTGATGCCCGCGTACGCCGAGCTGCGGCTGCTGGCCCACGTCCGGGGTGGCACCGGGCCGGATGCCGACCCGGACGCGGCGGTGGTCGTCGGCAACCGACTGCCCGGCGCCGGTACGACCAGCACGGTGCACCTGGTGTCGCTGGAGCACCGGTTCCGGGCCGACGGACTCGGTGCCCCCGGGCTCGACCTGCCGCATCCGGGCCGGGGTGGCACCGGCGGTTCCACCGTGCCGCTGGTGAGCCTGGCCAGTTGGCGGTTCGCCTGCGTCAGCGCCGACCACTCGTTTCCCGGACTGGTGCGGGATCTGGCCTCCGACGGCGGCGACCTGCGGTTGCCTGACGTGGGCAACGCGACCGCGAACGGGTTCCTGACCCAGGGACTGGTGCCGCTGCGGCACCGGCTGCGCCAGGGTGGCCGCAGCATCGGCTGGTACCGGGGACCGTTGAGCACCGGGGCGACCGACGGAGGGCCGGTCACCCCGGCCCGCAGCGCGGACGCCTTGCTGAGGCTGCACACCGACGTCGGCATGTTCGACGTCAGCCATGCCGCGGCGTGGCAGCTCGGTCGGCTGCTCGCGCTGCGCAGCACCGACATCAGCAGCAGCCTCTACACCTGGCGGCGTCGCCGGGACATCGCCGCCAAGCAGACCGTTCCGGTCGACTACCCGCTGGTCGTGCCGGCGGCGGACACCGACATGCCGGAGGGTCTGCTCACCTGGCTGCGCGCGCTCGCGCAACTGGACGGTGTGCCCCTGCCCTACCTGCTGCCCGACGAGAAGCTGCTCCCGGCGGAGAGCATCCGCTTCGTCGGACTCGACCAACGCTGGATCCGACACCTCGTCGACGGCGCGACCAGCATCGGGCGGCTCGGTCCGGCCGACGCGCAGCGGGACGCCGACGATCCGCCGCCGCTGCAGTTCCCGACGGTGACCGGGGCGTTGATCCGGTCGGCGGTCGTGCCCGGTTACCCGGGGCTGCTCGTCGACGCGTACGCCGACCCGGCCGGCACCCGGCGGTTGACGCCCTGGCGCACCGCGCGGCTGACGCCGGACATACTGCTCTGCCTCTTCCAGGGGGAGCTTGCCCGGCTGGACCTGCACCAACCGCCGGAAGGCCAGCACCTCGCCGTCGAGCAACTCGGCGACGGCACCATCGGCAAGACACTGCGGGCCCCGGGTGGCGTGACGGCCACCCCGACGCCGGTCGGTCCGCTGCCGCTGGGCGCGCTGCGGACCGTGCCGGTGGCCGGGTTGGGTGCGGCGATCGCCGACGCGCTCGGGGTCGCCCCCACCGAACTCGGCTCGGGCGATCTGGCGCTGCAGCTCACCGAGACCGCCGAGCGGGTGACCTTCCTGACGTGAACCGGGCGGCCCCACGTCGGCAGGGCGGCCCGGCACGCGG
>NZ_SISL01000010.1:0-47798 GCF_004307965.1 Verrucosispora sp. SN26_14.1
GATGAGCGCTAGTCTCGTGGGCTCGGAGAGGTGTCTAAGAGACAGGGCCGCGCCCTCCCCCCGCCCGAACCGGCTGGTGCCGATCATCGCGGCGGGTGTGGTCGTGGTGCTGCTCGGTGCCGCCGCGGTGATCGCCGGGGTGTCCCGGGTCGACGGGCCGGGCGAACCGGGCTCCCCCACCGCCGGGGACGCCCCGAGCGGGGCGGCGACTCCGTCCGCGTCGGCACCGGAGGCACCACCGGCCTCGCCCGGCGCGCCGCCCACCGAGCTCTCGCTGCGCGACAACCGGGACAGCGTGACGCTGCGCTGGGCGTACCCGGCGGGGGCGGAGGGACCGGTGATCATCTCGGGTGGCCGGAGCGGACAGCCGAAGAGCCCCTTCGCCGACCTGCCCGCCGGGACCGACAGTTTCGTGGTCTACGGCCTCAACCGCAGCCTCGACTACTGCTTCACGGTCGCGGTCGCCTGGTCCACCGACACGGTCGCGCGATCCGACGAGGTCTGCACCGAACGCCGGTGACCACACCGCCCGGAGTCGGGGCACGGGCGTCGCACACCGTGGTGTGACGGGGCCCGACCGCCTTGGCTCCGGCGGTCGTCGCGCGGTATCTTCGGCAGTTCAGGCAACAAAAAAGAACGGCTGTAAAAGCCGTTCCTAAACGAACTCTAACCCACCGGGAGACGGATTGTCAAGGCACTCCGGCGGTTCGCCGTCCGACGACGAGATCGGCCGCGAGCAGGAGTACGTCTCGATGCTCTACCACCGCCTCGACGACCTGCGGGACCAGGCGGCACAGCGGTTGACCGAGGAACTGCGGGCGGCGGGCGGCACCCTCCAGGCACGCTCCGAGCGCGACAGCGCCGTCCGCATGTACGCCGAACAGGTCGAGCAGTTCGCGGCGGTGGAGAACGGTCTCTGCTTCGGTCGACTCGACACCGACGACGACGAGCGCCACTACATCGGCCGGATCGGCATCTTCGACACCGACGGCGACTACGACCCGCTGCTGATGGACTGGCGGGCCCCCGCCGCCCGCGCCTTCTACCTCGCCACCGCCGCCAACCCGCAGGGCATCCGGCGGCGGCGTCACCTGCGGACCCGGCAACGCAAGGTGGTCGCCCTCAACGACGAGGTGCTGGACCTGACCACCGCCTCCCCCACCGCCCACGAGGAGCTGACCGGCGAGGCGTCGCTGCTGGCCGCGCTCAACGCCGGGCGTACCGGCCGGATGCGCGACATCGTCGAGACCATCCAGGCCGAACAGGACCGGATCATCCGGTCCGACCTGTCCGGCGTACTGGTGGTGCAGGGCGGCCCCGGCACCGGCAAGACCGCGGTGGCACTGCACCGCGCCGCGTACCTGCTCTACACGCACCGTCGGGAACTCTCCACCCGGGGCGTCCTGATGGTCGGCCCGAACGTCACCTTCCTGCGGTACATCTCGCAGGTGCTGCCCGCGCTGGCCGAGACCGGCGTGCTGCTGCGTACCCAGGGGGACCTCTTCCCCGGCGTCAGCGCCCGGCGCGCGGAGCCGGCCACCACCGCGGCCCTCAAGGGACGGCCGGTGATGACCGAGGTGCTGGCCAACGCGGTCCGCGACCGGCAGCGGGTGCCCGACGAGCCGCTGGAGATCACGCTGCCGCAGCAGGAGGTCCTCGTGCTCGACCCGGCGACCGTCCGGGCCGCCCGGGACCGCGTGCGCCACAGCGACCGCCCACACAACCTGGCCCGCGCCCTCTTCGACGTCGAGGTCATCCACGCGCTGGCCGACCAGATCGCCGAGCGGATCGGCGCCGACCCGCTGGGCGGCGACAACCTGCTCGAAGAGGCCGACCGCGCCGAGATCCGCCGGGAACTGCGCGAGGAACCCGAGATCACCGCCGCGCTGGACGAGCTGTGGCCGGTCCTCACCCCGCAACGCCTGCTCGCCGACCTGTACGCCTCGACCGACCGCATCGCCACCGCCGCGCCGATGCTCACCGCCGACGAGCGGGCCGCCCTGCACCGCGAGCCCGGCGGCTGGACCCCGGCCGACGTACCGCTGCTGGACGAGGCGGCGGAACTGCTCGGCGAGGACGACCGGGCCGCCGCCGCCCGCCGGGAACGCATCCGCGCCATGGAACGCGAGTACGCCGAGGGCGTACTGGAGATCGCCCGGGGCTCCCGGTCCATCGACGTCGAGGACGAGGCCGACGGCGGCGAGATCCTCGGCGTGACCGACCTGCTCGACGCCGACCGGCTGCTGGAACGGCAGGAGGAGGCCGACCGGCTCACCACCGCCCAGCGCGCCGCCGCCGACCGCTCCTGGGCGTTCGGCCACATCATCATCGACGAGGCGCAGGAACTCTCCCCGATGGCCTGGCGACTGCTGATGCGCCGGTGCCCGAGCCGTTCCATGACGATCGTCGGCGACGTGGCCCAGACCGGGGCCCTGGCCGGCACCCCGTCCTGGTCGGAGGCGTTGGCACCGTACGTGGCCGACCGGTGGCGGCTCACCGAGTTGACCGTCAGCTACCGCACCCCCGCCGAGATCATGGAGGTGGCTGGTCGCGTACTGGCCGAGATCGACCCGACCCTGCGCCCACCCCGCGCCGTACGCGCCAGCGGCTTCCCGCCCGGCGCGCAGGACGTACCGGCGGACCGGCTGGCCACGGAGCTGGTCGAGGTCGCCACCGACGAGGCCGCCGGGCTCACCGACGGACGGCTCGGCGTGATCGTGCCGGCCGGTCGCGTCGACGACCTCGGCACCGCGCTCACCACCGCGCTACCGGAGGCGGCCGTCGGCGAGCAGCCCGACCTGGAGAGCCGGGTGGTGGTGCTGACCGTCGCCGAGGCCAAGGGCCTGGAGTTCGACTCGGTGATCGTGGTCGACCCGGACCGCATCGTCGCCGAGTCCCCCCGGGGGCGCAGTGACCTCTACGTGGCCCTCACCCGCGCCACCCAACGCCTCACCACCCTCACCCCCACCCCCTGACCACCGCCCGGCCCGGCCCTCGTGAGGGCCGGGCCGGGCGGTGGGTGGTCGGTCAGTCGAAGCTGCCCACGTGGGTGGCGGGAGTGGACTGGTCGCTGGTGCTGCCGCCGGACGGGGTACTCATCCCGCCGGTGGTGGCGTCGCCGGTGGTGGTCGGTGCCACCTTGCCCCGGTGCCGCTCCGGCTGGCGGGCCACCCGTCGGGCGCTGGCCGGTCCGGCCGTACCGCCCGTCGTGGTGAGCGCGCCCTGGCCCCGGGTGGGGCCGCCGTCGCGCAGCACGGTGGGGTCGATCGGCACGTGCGCCGGATCGTCCCGGTCGTCGCGCTGGATCTCACTCTCCACATCGGTGGGCGGCACGGTCACCTCGTCCACGGCGCCCTCGCCGTACACGCCGCCGGCGATCCGCTCCTCGGCCCGGCGGGCGGCGTCCTGTCGCATGTCGTCCTCACGCACGATCCATCACCTCGCAGAAGCGTCGGTCCTGATGGCGTGCCCGGTGACCGGCCCGACAAACCCGCACCACCGGTCCACCGGGCCCGCGCGCCGGCATCCGGTCGCGCATTCACCGGCCGCGCGTGGTGCGGAGAGCGATGGTGGTCCGGGCACGGTCGGAACGGGACATCGGGCCCGTTCGGGTGGGCATTCGCCGGGCCGGGCAGGTATCCCCACGCCGGACGGATTCGGCCGGGTCGCCGGGGGTTACTGCCTCCCGGCGGCGGGGTAGACGGCGGGTGCCCCCGCCAGGTGCGCGAACCGTGCCGTGGCCGACACGCGGTAGCGGGGCGAGGGCCGCAGGTGACGACTCATCACATCCTGAGGAGGACAGATGAGCACGCAGGCTGCATCGACCAGGCCGATGAACCGTCCGGCGCAGGACGCCCAGAACCGGCAGGCCATGCAAGAGGCCGCCACCCGCCCGATGCCGATGATGCACGACGGGCACCGGGAGGAGATGCCGTCTCCGGGTACGGAGACCAAGCAGTCGTTCCTGACGACCGAATTCTGGATCTACGCGGCAGCCGTCACCCTCGTGGTGATCTCTGCCTTCTGGCGCGGGACCACCGCGAACGGCCTGAACCTGAACAACCCCGGCCAGGCGTGGTTCTTCATCACGCTGCTGACCATCGGTTACCTCGGTAGCCGTGGCCTGGCCAAGGCCGGTAGCCAGCGGCGTTCGGCCGCGGAGCGCAAGCAGCGCGGGCGGCGCTGACCCCTTGCGTGCGGTGGCCCTCCGGGAGTCTTCCCGGAGGGCCACCGTCCTGTCTCGCCGCGCCCCGCCGAGCGGGGTGCGGCGTCGTGCTCAGAACTCCTCGAAGCCCCCGAAGTCACCGCCGCCGTCGAAGTCACCGCCGAAGTCGCCGGCCGCCTCGGTGACCTCTTCCTCGGCACCGTCGAAGGCGTTGCCGATCATGTGACCGGCGAGCATGCCGCCCGCCGCGCCGAGCGCCGCACCGGCAACCACACCGCCCATGCCGACCCCGCCCCGCCGCTGCGGCTGGCCGTACTTGTTCGGGGCACCGTAGCCCTGCGGCCCGTACCCCGGCTGGCCGTAACCCTGCGGGCCGTAGCCGGGGGCACCGTAGCCGGGGGCACCGTAGCCGGGGGCACCGTAGCCGGGGGCACCGTAGCCCTGCGGGCCGAACCCCTGGGCGCGCAGTGCACCGAAACGCCCGATCGTCTCCTGGATCCAGCCGTCGACCGTCTCCACCCAGTCGGACCGCTCGGCGTCGGAGTGGGCCACCTGGTACCGGCCGAACACGTCCTGGCCGGGCGCGAGGAATCCGCCCCGCTTGTCGCATTCGAGCACCACGTCCACGCCGTGCGGGTTGGCCACGAACGTCACTTCGAGCTCGTTGACGGTCTGCGCGTACTGCGGCGCGGCGAAGAACTCGATCTCCTGGTAGAACGGCAGCGTCTGGCGTACGCCCTGGATCCTGCCGCGCTCCAGGTCGGCCTTCTTGAAACGGAAGCCGAGCTGGAGGAACGCCTCCAGGATCCGCTCCTGCACCGGCAGCGGGTGCACGTTGATCTCGTCCAGGTCGCCCTTGTCGACCGCGCGGGCGATCGCCAGCTCGGTACGCAGACCCATCGTCATGCCGTGCAGCCGCTGGCCGTACAGCCCTGTGATGGGGGTCTCCCACGGCACCGGAAGCTGGAACGGGATGGACAGCGCCTGCTTCGCGGCGAGTTGGAGCGGACCGCTGACCACCTGCCGGTGGAACTCCATCACCCCGGCCTGCTCGCCGACCTCGACCCGGGTGACCAGGCCGATGACGATCTGCTCGATGTTCGCCGCCGCCTCCCCGCCGAGCAGGTTGACCTGACCGTCGAGGGCCAACCCGGGCCTGGTGTTCGGGTTGGCCAGGACGGTGTCCACACTCGGACCGCCCACGCCCAACGCGCTCAACATCTTCTTGAAGACCATTCAGTTCTCCTGCGGGGTCTGGTGCCCGGGCTCCCTTTAGGAACGGACGCTGACGGCGGCACCGTATCGGGCGGCCCTGAAAGGTCGCTGGGAGGATCTGCGCAGAATTCCTGTCGCAGGGATGTCGAGAACCGGCTGGGCGGCTTCGACCAGAGGACGTGGGCACCGACAATGGTGCCGTGGCCGTGAGGAGACAGTCGTGAAGTACATGCTGCTCATGCAGTTCAGCGTCGCCGGGACGGACTTCCCGCCGATCCACACCTGGACGCCGGAGGAGATCCGAGCGCACATCGCATTCATGGGCGAGGTGGGCGCGAAACTGGCCGCCGACGGCGAACTGGTTGACGGGCAGGGGCTCGCCGGGCCGGCGCAGGCGAAGATCGTCCGGGCCGGCGCGGCTTCCGCACCGGTGGTGACCGAGGGCCCGTTCGCCGAGACGAAGGAGTTCCTCGCCGGGTACTGGATCGTCGACACCGACACCCCGGAGCGGGCGGTGGAGATCGCCGCCTGGATCTCGACCGCTCCCGGCCCGGGCGGTGCGCCGCTGAACATGCCGATCGAGGTGCACCCGCTGCTGTCCGCGCCACCACAGGACCTGTGACGGACGACCGACGGACCGAGGACCTGCTGCGCGAACTGGCGCCGCAGGTCCTCGGCGTACTGGCCCGCAGGTTCGGGGACTTCGCCACCGCCGAGGACGCCGTGCAGGAGGCACTGCTGGCCGCCGCCACCGGCTGGCCGGGTGCGGGCGTACCGGACAACCCGCGCGGCTGGTTGATCCAGGTCGCGTACCGGCGGATGGTCGAGCTGGTCCGCGCCGAGCAGGCCCGGCGGGCGCGGGAGGACCTGGTCGCCCGGCGCGAGCCGAGGGACGCGCACCACGTACCGCCGGTGGACGCGCACCTGGACGCGGACCGTGACGACACCCTCGAGCTGTTCCTGCTCTGCTGCCATCCGGCGCTCACGTCCGCCTCGGCGATCGCGCTGACGCTGCGCGCGGTCGGCGGCCTGACCACCGCCGAGACGGCCCGCGCGTTCCTGGTGCCCGAGTCCACGATGGCGCAGCGCATCAGTCGGGCCAAGCAGCGCATCCGCGAGTCCGGTACGCCGTTGCGGATGCCCGAGCCGGCGGAGCTGCCGGCCCGGCTGACCTCGGTACGGCACGTGCTCTACCTGGTCTTCACCGAGGGGCACGTGGCCAGTGCCGGAGACACCCTGCACCGGGTCGACCTGGCGCACGAGGCGATCCGGCTGACCCGGATGCTGCACGCCCGGTTGCCGGACGACAGCGAGGTCACCGGGCTGCTGGCGCTGATGCTGCTCACCGAGGCACGGTCGGCGGCCCGGACCGGACCGTCCGGCGAGCTGATCACCCTGGCCGAGCAGGACCGCAGCCGCTGGGACGCGGCGGCCATCGCCGAGGGCGTCGCGCTGGTGACCCGGGCACTGCCCCGAGGGCCGGTCGGCCCGTACCAGGTGCAGGCCGCCATCGCCGCGCTCCACGACGAGGCGCCGACCGCCGCGCAGACGGACTGGCCGCAGATCCTCGCGCTCTATCAGGTGCTGGAACAGGTGTCGGCCAGTCCCGTGGTGGCACTCAACCGGGCCGTGGCCACCGCGATGGTGCACGGCACGGGGGCCGGCCTGGCCGCGCTGGACGCGCTGGACGGTGAGGCCCGTCTGGCCGGTCACCACCGTCTCCCCGCCGCCCGCGCCCACCTGTACGAGATGGCCGGCGACCACGAGCGCGCGGTGGACCAGTACCGGTGCGCCGCCGGTCTGACCGCCAGCCTGCCGGAGCAGCGTTACCTGCTGATGCGCGCCGCCCGCCTCGCCTGAGCCCGGACCGCGCGATCGCCCGCTGGGTCCTGTCCGCCTCGCCGGTCTCTCGCCCCTGGTAGGTGTCCCGTCGGCCCCCTTTGCTCTGCTTCACCCGACGCAACGGTTCGGACGCCACATCGGTGCGTGGGGTGAAGCAGAGCAAAGGGGGCGTGGTGGACTACCGGCGGCGCGACCCGGGTGGCCGGGCCCGCGTCGGGCCCGGCCACCGTCAGGGGTGCGGTCGTCAGCTCGCGGTGCAGGTCACCGCAGGGGCCGGGTTGCTTCCGCTCCAACTGCCGAGGAAGCCGAAGCTGGTGCTGGCACCGGCGCCGAGCTGGCCGTTGTAGGAGACGTTGCGAGCGGTCACGGTGGTACCGCTGCTGGTGACCGTGGCATTCCAGGACTGGCTCACCGACTGGCCACCGGCGAGGGTCCAGCGCACCGTCCAGCCCGTGATGGCGCTGCTGCCGGCGGTCACCCGGACGTCGCCCTGGAAGCCGCCCTGCCACTGCCCGGTGATCGAGTACGTCGCCGTGCAGCCGCCACCCGGCGGCGGGGTCGTCGGCGGAGGCGTCGTGGGCGGAGGCGTGGTCGGCGGAGGCGTGGTCGGAGGCGGGGTACCGCCGAAGACACTGGCCTCCCGAGCGGTCTGCCGGATGCCGTTGGTGCCGTTGAACAGCCGCTGGCCCCACGTGGTCAACTGGTTCGGGTTGAACGAGGTGGCCATGTCGAGGTACTCCACGCCACCGCCGTTGCCGCTCCACGACCAGCCCAGCCAGCCGATGCCGTTGGCCTGCGTGTAGGAGAGGATGGCGTCCTCGTCGGGGTCGCCGTCGGAGTGGTAGTGGCCGAACTCGCCGACCACGATCGGAAGTCCCCGGCTGCGGAAGCGGCCCAGGTAGTCGCTGATCTCGGCGGCGGTGTCGAAGACGCCGTACATGTGGATCGAGAAGACGGTGTTGCGGGCCGGGTCGGCGTTGAACACCGTCGGCGCGCTGTCCCGCATGGTGAAGGACCAGTCCTGGCCCCAGTTCGGGCCGTCCACCATGATCGTGTGTGCGAGGCCGGCGGTACGCAGCCGCCGGATCGCGTTCGACGTGTCGGTGGCCCAGGACGAGTAGTTCTGGTTGCCGTACGGCTCGTTGCCGATGTTGACGATCACGTACCGTTCCTGGCCGTTGAGCGCGCCGGCGATGCTCAGCCAGTAGTCGACCGCCTGGTCGAGGGTGGCGGCACCGCTCTGCTCGCCGTAGCCGGTGGTGTCGTGCACCTCCAGCACGCAGATCAGCCGGTTGGTCTTGCAGAGCTGGATCACGTTCGACACGTCGTCGGCGCTGTTGCGGGTCCACCGGTCACCGCTGGAGAGCACCACCCGGACGGTGTTCGCGCCGAGCGCCTTGATGTTCGCGAACGAACTGGTCTGGTTCGCGTACCAGGTGTGCGCGTGGTTGACGCCGCGCATGACGAACTCGTTGCCGTTGGCGTCGTACAGCTTGCCGCCGCTGACGGTGAAGCCGGTGGCGGCGTGCGCCGACGGGCCGAAGGCGAACACTGCGGCGACTGTCGCCAGCAGCACGGCGCCGACGGCCCCGAAAAGTCTTCTCATCGATTCCTCGCAGGAGTTCTCTCCCCCGTGCCCAGGAGGGAGTGCGGTGAGTGGCAGATGCGGCGGCTGTAGCCCGGCAGCCGCGCGGCGAGAGGCCCGGCGAGGCAGGCATCAGCGTAGGCCGATGAAGCCTCGGAAGCAACCGGTTCAGTAGCTCGGCCGACGGGCGGCGACCCGTGGTGACCCATGAGAAGCCGGGCCACCACGGGCGGACCATCCCCACCACAGGATGGGCTCCCGGCCTGCATCTGAACCGGTTCAGATAACCGTAGGCAGCCGCCGAAGAGCGCGTCAAGCGTCGATGAGGATTGACCCAACCGGGCCCGGGTATCCGCAAACGGACCGCCGGGTAGCGAAGGAGACAGCATGGTCAGCATCGGATACACGTTGATGTGCGAACAGGCAGGCCCGAAGCAACTCGTCGACCACGCGGTACGGGCCGAGGCAGCCGGCTTCGACCAGCTCGTCATGTCCGACCACTACTACCCCTGGCTGGAGTCGCAGGGCCACTCGCCGTACGCCTGGTCGGTGCTGGGCGCGGTCGCCCACGCCACCTCCCGCGCGGAGCTGATGTCGTTCGTGACCTGCCCGATCCGGCGGTACCACCCGGCCGTGGTGGCACAGAAGGCCGCCACCGTCGGGCTCCTCTCCGACGGGCGGTTCACCCTCGGCCTCGGCGCCGGGGAGAACCTCAACGAGCACGTGGTGGGCGCCTGGCCGCACGTGCAGCAGCGGCACGAGATGTTCGAGGAGGCGTTGCAGATCATCCGGCCGCTGCTCAACGGCGAGACGCTGACCTTCTCCGGCAACCACTACGACGTGCCCGACGCGTACCTGTGGGACCGACCCGACACGCCGGTGCCGATGGCGGTGGCCGCGTCCGGACGGCAGTCCGCCACCCTGGCCGCCGAGTACGCCGACGGCATGATCGCCACCGAGCCGGAAGCGCACCTGGTGGAGATGTACGAGGAGGCCGGTGGCGCCGGACAACCCCGCTACGGCCAGGTGGCCATCTGCTACGGCCCGGACGAGGCCGAGTGCCGCAAGATCGCGCACGACCAGTTCCGCTGGTTCGGGCTCGGCTGGAAGGTCAACGCCGAACTGCCCGACGCCGACGCCTTCGAGGCCGCCGCGCAGTCCGTACGCGAAGAGGACGTGGCCGCCGGCATCTCCTGCGGCCCGGACGTGGACACGCACGTGGCCGCGTTCAAGAAGTTCGTCGACGCCGGCTTCACGCACGTGGCGCTGGTGCAGGTCGGCGGCGACCACCAACCGATGTTCCTCGACTGGGCGCAGGAGCAGTTGCTGCCCCGGCTGCGCGAACTGTGACCGGCAGGAGGTGATTCAGCGATGCGTATCGGCAACACGGAGATCCGACCGGCCGGCGGCGGCCTCGGCTGCCTTCTGATGATCCTCTTCTCGATCGTCGCCTCGATCGTGCTGACCGTCCTGCTGAACCTGGTGCTCTGACCACCCGCTGCTGCTGCTGCTGTGTGTGTAAGGAGGGGTCCCCTGCTAACGCCTCCTGTATAGGAAGGGACCCCTCCTAACATCCGGGCGCCGCCGAGGGCATGATCGGGCGGGCGTTGCCGGTCCGCCTGCGCGGTCAGCGGCGCAGGCCGAGGCCGACGAGGACCTCGCGGGTGGCCTGGCCGATCGGTTCCAGGACGCCACGACGCAGCCAGTCGACCGTCGAATGCCAGACCGCACCGACGGCTCGGCAGACGGGCAGCAGCAGGTGCGTCCACACCCACAGCCCGGCCCGGAACACCGGGCGCAGCGTCCACACCCCACACCACCAGAGGATGCGTCCCGCCGTACGCCAGGCCCAGCCCAGCACGGCGGCGAGCGACCCGGCCAGCGCCGCGAGCCATCGGCCCAGCAGTTGGGCGGGCGGAGTGAGCACCCGCACGGTCCACACCAGCGGCACCCACACCAGGTAGTACGACGGCACCAGCACGACGACCCGTACCAGCCAGCCCACCGCCCGGCCGCACCAGCGCAGCATCCGGGCCAGTCCCTGACCGCACCAGCGCAGCGGCGGCCGCAGTACGCCGTGCCAGAACTCGACCAGACGACGCCACATCCAGCTCGACGGGGTCCACACCAGGGTGTGCCAGAGCCATCCGAGGGCCCGCAGCGTCCAGAGCAGCGGAATCCAGACCAGGTGGCGCAGCAGCCAGTGGATCGGACGCCATACACACCGGTCGAGAAACCACAGGGTCGGCGTGACCAGCCACCGGTGCAGCAGCCCGCCGACGGCGACCAGCAACTCCCAGGCCAGCCGGAACGGCAGCACCACCACCAGCGCGACGGCCCGTGCGGCAACCCTTCCCGGTGAGGACACCACCGACCTGGTGTCGGCCTCACGATCGCGCGGTGACGAGTCGATCACGGCCACACCGTATCCGCTTCCCGCCAACCAGCCCGACGCCGTAGCCGCTGGCCATCTCGGCGCCGTAGCCCAGCGCTACGCACTCCCGGATCCCGCCCGCGTCCACCGGCAATGACCAAGGAGCTTGTGCCTTCGTACGACCTCTCCGTGACCAAAACTCCTTGATCACCGCAGGCGAGGGCGGGCGAGAGCCGGGGTGCGGCGCGGGATGCCGCACGCGAGGCACGGAACAAGGGCCGCCGGACGCCAGACGCGGGACACCCCAGACGCGGGACGCCAGAACGCGGGACACCGAAGGCGAGACACCGGACGCCGGATACCGGATTCGGACGCGGACTCGGCCGCGAGGCACCGGACGCGGACTCGGCCGCGAGGCACCGGACGTGGGACACCGGGGGCGTGGGACGTGGGACGTCGTGTGTGCGGGTGCCTCCGCACTGCACCGGAACAGGTAGGGGTGTGCCGGACGTGGGGACCACTACGGAGATGGGGCAGGGCAGGAGCCAGGTGGGCACAGGCGAGCGGGGCTGGACGAGGCGACGTGGCGCTACGTGGGTGGGGTGAGGGTGAAGGTGGCGGTTATGGGGTGGTGGTCGGAGGCTCGGTGGGTGTCGGGGGTGCGGATGACCTGGACGTCGACCAGGTGGGCGGCCAGGGCGGGGGTGGCCAGCAGGTAGTCCAGGCGCATCTCGGCGAACTCCGGGGTGTGTCCGTAGCCGGTGGGCACGGTCGGGCCGGCGGTGGCGGCCAGGTCGACCAGACCGGCGGCGAGCAGGTGGGCCACCGCCCGGGTGTCCACGGTCCGTCCGTCGCGGCGCAGGTGCCGACGGCGGTACGCGGGTGCCAGCCGGGCCAGACTCTCGGCGTGGTCGGCGTACGGGGGGAGGGTGTTCAGGTCTCCGGCGAGCAGGGCGAGGTCGGCGCGGGACCGGCGTAGCGCGGCGGCCGCCCAGCCGGCCTCGACCAGGCGCCGGCCACCACGGTACGGATAGAAGTGGGTGCTGAGGACGGCGAGCGGCCCGGCGTCGGTGGACAGTGTGACGCGCTGTGCCGCGTGGTGGAACGGTCGACGGACCGGCCCGGTCGCCGTGGTCGGCCAGCGCGGGTGCACGAGTATCGCGACCGGCTGGCCGAAGGGCGACCGGGCCAGGTGGGGCGTCAGGCCGGCGTCCGACGCGAAGCGGGCCACGTCGAGGCCGCGTAGTTCCTGGAGGGCGAGGACGTCCGGGCGGTGTGCGGCGACGACCCGGGCCAGCAGGGTGCGCCGGTCCGGGCCGTGCCGGTCCTGTCCGCCGTTGCGGATGTTCCAGGTCATCACCCGCAACACGGTCGCCTCAGCCCGGCTGGCCGGCCTTGGCCAACTCGTCGTCGAGGGTGTCCACGTCCTCGGACTCGATCTCCGGCTGGTTGCCGGACCGTACGTCCTCGTTGGGGCGAATCACCCAGTAGAGCAGCCCGATCCAGAGCCCGGTCAGCATGATCGCGCCCATGAAGTCGGTCGGGTGGTGCATGCCCCGGTACATCCGGGACACTGCCACACCGACCGGCATGATCACCGCCGCCGCCACGAAGAGCCAACGCCACCACCGGTCGGTACGCGGGAAGACCACCACCGCGATCGCCACCCAGAGGCAGAGCGTGGCCGCGATGTGGCCGGACGGGAAGGAGGAGGTCGGCATCGGGCCGTCCAGGTTCTCCACCGGCGGGCGCGGCCGGTCCACGGCGGCGGCGGAGGCGAGGAAGAGCGTCAGCTCGCCGAACATGGTCAGCGCCACGAAGAGCACCGGCCGCCAGCGTCGCCAGATCGCCAGCACCAGCGGGCAGAAGACCATCGAGATGAGCAGGATGGCGTGGGTGTCGCCGACCTTGCTCCACACCCAGCTCAGGTCGTCCAGGAACGGGGTGCCCCGGTCGGCGAACCACTGCGGCGCGATCTCGTCGAGCCGGGCCAGGAAGGTGCCGTCGGCGTGGTAGCTGACGAGCATGCCGAAGCCGTAGAGGGCGCCGAAGACCAGCACCCAGCCGACCACGATCTCGGCGACGCCGGCACGGGCGTGCGGCAGCAGCTTCTCCTCCTCCGGTGCCAGGGCCACCTCGTGTGCCGCCTCGGGCTCCAGGCCGTCGGTCAGTGGGACGGCCGGGCGGCCGCGTTCCAACCGCCACAGCCGGAAGGCGTACGCGGTGACGCCGAGCCAGGCCGCGCCGAGGAGCCAGGCGCCGAGCACGTCGGAGAGGAAGTGCACGCCGAGCGCGACCCGGGTGAATCCGATCAGGACCACGACGGTGGCGGCCAGGGCGATCGCCGGCTTGCGCCAGCGGGGCGCCATGGCCGGCAGGAAGACCAGCAGCAGCGCGCCGTAGGCGACCATCGACCCGAGGGCGTGTCCGCTGGGGAAGCTCTGCCCGGCGTACGTGCCGATGGGCACGTCCACCTCGGGGCGCAGCCGGTCGACGAGCGTCTTGAGCGACGGGTCGAGGATCAGCGCGCCCGCCCCGGTGACGATCAGGAAGACCGCGAGCCGACCCTGCTTGCGGATCAGCAGCCCGACCACGGCCACGGTGACCAGCCAGACGATCACCGGTCGACCGCCGAGGTCGGTGATGGCGGTGAGCACCGTCACCAGGGGACCGATGGGTGAGATCCGCTCGTTGAGCCAGACCGCCACGCCGTGGTCCACGTCGTACAGCGGGGTCCACTGCACCCGGACCAGCACCAGGAGCAGCCCGAACCCGACCCCGGCGCCGAGGACGAGCAGCAGCCCGGCGAGGGTACGTTCGGTGAAGTGACCGAGTGGTCGTCGCAGTACGTCCCGGACCGCGCCCACGGCAGCCTCCTTCGCCAGGGGCGTCGACCGACGGCGACGCCTTCTGGCGTGGCGCTGTACCCGCGTCGATGGGTGCGTACACCCACCCGGGTGGAGAAGGACGTTCCGGCCCGGACGGCGGGCGTCTAGAGCGCGGTCATCTCGCCGGTGTCGTGCAGACCCGCACGTGGGGCGTTCGGCTTCCACAGGTCCGGCTTGGCGGGCTCGGACACACCGATGCGGACCGCCTCCAGTTGGGCGGCGAAGGCCAGCCCGCCGAAGAGCGCCATGCCGGTGAGGTTGGCCCAGAGCAACAACGCCATCATGCCGGTCAGCGCGCCGTACGTCTGGCCGAAGTCCTCACTGAACCGCACGTAGCCGGCGAGCAGCAGACTGGCCAGCCACCAGAGTGCGGTGGCGATGCCGGCGCCGAA
Organism: Verrucosispora sp. SN26_14.1; assembly: GCF_004307965.1. Lineage (NCBI taxonomy): Bacteria > Bacillati > Actinomycetota > Actinomycetes > Micromonosporales > Micromonosporaceae > Micromonospora > Verrucosispora sp. SN26_14.1. The sequence goes on from NZ_SISL01000010.1 coordinate 14,462, forward strand.
GAGCAGCCAGGACAGGCCGGGTTGACGGCGACGTGGGGCGTACCGGAACAGCACCGCGACGGCCAGCACGGTCAGCGCGAGGCTGAGCGGCCAGCGCACCACGTCCCAGAGGATGGCGGCCCACTCGCCCCAGGCGTAGCGGCGTTCCACCGAGTCGCCCATCGGGCCGCCGCCGACGAGGATGAGGAACCCGGTCAGCGCCGGTATGCCGGCGACGACGGCGAGCACCGCGGCGCGCAGGTACTTCCGCAGGGCGGGGCGGTCTCGCTCGACGCCGTAGATCCGGTTGGCGCCCCGCTCGATCTGCGCCATCGTGCTGGTCAGCGCGACCAGCCCGGTGCCGAGGCCGAGGGCCAGCGCCACCTCGCCGATGTCCTCGACGCGTTCGCCGCCCGCGCCCTCGCCGAGCAGATCGGCGACGACCGCCTCGCTGGCGCCGGGGGTGAGCGCGAGGACGGTGTCGGCCACCACCTCGCCGCCCTCGGCCGCCCCCAGCTCCGAGATGAGCCCGGTCAGCGCGATCAGGAACGGCACCACGGCCAGGCAGAGCTGGAAGGCGAAGGCGCGGGCGTGGCTGAACCCGTCGCCGTAGCGGAACCGGACGAAGGCGTCGTGCAGCAGGTGCCAGCCGCCCTCGCGGCGCAGCGTCTGCCAGGCGTGGTCGGCGCAGAGCTGCTCGTCGGCCATCAGCCGGGTCTCCGGCACCATCTTGGTGCTACTCACCCCGGCCCTCCTCGATGAGCCGCTCACCCCGCTCGGCGGCGCCGGACGCGTCCTCGGCCAGGTCGGGTGTGCTCTCCGGCTGCGGTACGCACAGCCACAGGGCCCGTCGACGGATCTGCACGCTCAGCTCGTGGCCGGGCTCGATCAGGTCGCCGTCCAGTTCGCGCGGCTGGGGGCGGTTGCTGGTGATCGTCACCCGGCGGGCCCGGAAGACCTCCATCCGGGGCACCCGGTCGCGGCGGCGCACCACCGCCCAGCCGAGCCTGATCCAGTGTCGCAACCGGTGCGGGGTGAGCACGGCGACGTCGAGGTAGCCGTCGTCGGGTTCGGCCTCGGTGAGCAGGCGTACGCCGCCCTGGAGCCGACCGACGTTGGCGACCAGCACCGAGCGGGCGCGGCGGCGCAGCGGCGGCTGGTCGTCCAGCGAGATCGACACCCGCATCGGGCGGTCGCGCAGGTGCCGGGCGGCGCCCACGACGTACGCCGGCCAGCCGATCCGCCGTTTCGTCGTCTCGTTGGTGGCGGCGAGCATCTGGGCGTCGAAGCCCATGCCGGCCATCACCGCGAAGTGCTGCCCGTCGACCTCGCCGACGTCGAGCAGACGCCGTCCGCGCTCGACGGCCACCTCGATCCCGGCGGCCAGGTCGGTGGAGAGTCCCAGGTTGGCGGCGAGCAGGTTCCCGGTGCCCTGGGGAAGGACGGCGAGGGCCACCTCGGTGCCGACCAGCGCGCTGACGCAGGCCATCACGGTGCCGTCGCCGCCGCAGGCGAAGACCACGTCGACGCCCTCGGCCAGGGCCTGCTCGGTCTGGCCGCGCCCGGGGTCGTCGACGGTGGTCTCCAGCCACAGCGGCTCGGGCCAGCCGGCGGCGGCGAGCGCGTCGACGACCGTGCGGCGGAACGTGTCGAGATCCTCCACCTTGACCGGGTTGACCACGACCGCACTGCGCAGGGCCTGTCCGTCTCGTCCAGCTTCCACGGCGTCAGTGTGCGGCACGGTAGGCGGTTCGGCGACCCGACGCCGGGTGACCAGGTTCACCCACCCGACAGGTGTGACGCCGACCCGTGGCGTGGCGGCTCAGGCGGCGGCCCGCAGCGCGGTCTCCACCCGGCGGCGTACGTCGGCCAGGTCCACCCCGGCCTCGGTGAGCACCAGCGCGGCCAGCCCGTTGCCCTCGCGGAGCAGCCCCAGCAGGAGGTGCTCGGTGCCGATGTGCCGGTGCCGCAGCCGCATCGCCTCGCGCAGGGAGAGCTCCAGCACCTTCCTGGCGCGGGCGGAGAACGGCCCGCCCGGGTGCCGCCGGAGCCGACCCCAGCGGCGACGCGGTGCCGGCACGGCCTCACGCAACGCGTCCGGGCCGAAGGACTCCTCGATCCGGGCCACGATCGCGGCCAGGTCGATGCCGATCTCCCGCAGCGCGGCGGCGTCGGCCTCGGCGAGCCCGTCGTCGCCCCGGACGGTGTGGCGGCGTACCCGCTCCCGCAGGTCGTCACCGGTGACCCCGACGTCGCGGAGCACCCGGACGGCCAGCGCGTCGCCGTCGGCGAGGATGCCGAGCAGCAGGTGCTCGGTGCCGACGGGTCCTCGCCCCTCGGCCCGCGCCTCGTCGCGTGCGTGCCGCACCACGGTGCGGGCGCGGTCGGTGAACCGTTCGAACATCATGCCTCCCGGGAGGATCCGACCGCCGGTCGCCCGGCGTGCTTCTTGTGGACCGCCTGCCGGCTGACCTCGAGCGCGTCGGCGATCTCCTGCCAGGACCAGCCCTGTCGGCGGGCGTTGTCGACCTGGACCACCTCGAGCCATTCGAGCAGCCGGCGCAGGGCGCGGACCGCGCGTAGCCCGACCCTGGGGTCGGTGCTGCCCGCTGCGGCCGCGAGTTCCGTCGCCTGACTCATGGCGTCAACTTACATTGACAGGCCCGAGCCTGTCAATCCCGGTTGACACCCGGCGCGGGTTCGCCGCCACCCGCCAGCGCGGTCGTGCTCCGGGTGGGATCGGCGTCCTGAGCAGGGCGGCCGTCGGGCGATCACGCCCCGGGGCCGCACCGGCGCGACTAGCCTCAACAGCAGGCCGAACGCAGCTTCGGGGGTGATGGCGGATGGCCCTAGGCAGCGGGACGACGCCGGTGCTGGTCGGCGTCGGTCCGGACGGCGCGCTGCCGGTGGCCCGTACCGCCGCGCGGGTGGCCGCCGCCCACGGCCGTGCGCTGCACCTGATGCACGCGTTCAACTGGGCCGCGCTGGAGGCGCCCGCGGTCAGCGCGTCCCGCTCGCACGCCGAGGAGTTGCTCGCCGAGGCCACCGTGGCGGCCAACCAGAGCGAGCCGGACGTCCCGGTCACCGCCGAGATCATCGAGGGTTCGGCGGTGGCGACGCTGGTCCGCAAGTCCGAGACGGCGTTCCTGGTGGCCGTCGGGGACGGCGGCATGGCCCACTGCGACCGCTGCATCCCGGCCGACAGTCCCGCCGTCCAGGTGGCCGCCCGCGCCGACTGCCCGGTGCTGGTCGCCCGCCAGGAACCCCCGCCGACCGGGCCGGTACTGGTCGGTGTGGACGGCTCGGCGTCCGCCGAGATCGCCCTGGCCTGGGCGTACGCCTGCGCCAGCCGGCACCGTTCGCACCTGCTGGTGGCCTGGGTGGTCGAGTCCGACGCGGCGGTGGGTGAGGCCACCGACCGGCTCGCCGCGCTCGTGGCCCGACACGGTGCCGGGCAGCCCGGCGTCATGGTGGAGTGCCGGGTCGTCCGGGGCGAACCGGGTGACGTCCTGGTCGAACAGTCGCGCGCCGCGCAGTTGGTGGTGGTCGCCGCGCGCGGTGACGAACCGTGGCGCGGCATGCTCGGCGCGGTCAGCCAGTCGCTGCTCTACCACGCCCCGGCCCCGGTGCTGGTGGTCCGGGGCGTCTCCGGGCCGCCCGCCGACGACGGGCCAGGACACCCGGCCGGGCGGGACCAACGGCCCTGATCCACGCCCGCCGATCCCGGAAAGCTGGAGGCAGGAAACCCGCGCTGCGGATGCAGAATCCACCGACCCGCGAGAGGCTCAAGCAGTATGGACACGGCCGTGGACATCCCGAGCACCCTGACCGACGAGGAACTGCGCCGCCTCGACGCCTACTGGCGGGCCGCGAACTATCTCAGCGTCGGGCAGATCTACCTGCTCGACAATCCCCTGCTCCGCGAACCGCTGACGGCGGAGCACGTCAAGCCCCGACTGTTGGGGCACTGGGGCACCTCGCCCGGTCTGAACCTGATCTACGCCCACCTGAACCGGGTGATCGTCGACCGCGACCTGTCGGCCCTCTTCGTCACCGGCCCCGGTCACGGCGGTCCGGCGATCGTCGCGAACACCTGGCTGGAGGGCACCTGGAGCGAGCGGTACCCGGGTGTCGGCCGCGACGAGGCCGGCATGGCCCGGCTGTTCCGCCAGTTCTCCTTCCCCGGCGGCATCCCCAGCCATGTGGCGGCGGAGGTGCCGGGCTCGATCCACGAGGGCGGCGAGCTGGGGTACGCGCTCAGCCACGCCTACGGTGCCGCGTTCGACAACCCCGACCTGCTGGTGGCCTGTGTCATCGGGGACGGCGAGGCGGAGACCGGCCCGTTGGCCGGGAGCTGGCTGTCGACCGTGTTCCTCAACCCCGCCCGGGACGGCGCGGTGCTGCCCGTCCTGCACCTCAACGGCTACAAGATCGCCAACCCGACGGTGCTGGACCGGATCCCCAAGTCCGACCTGCTCGCCATGATGCGCGGCTTCGGCTACCAGCCGTACGTGGTGGCCGGTGACGAACCCGCCGCCGTGCACGAGGCACTCGCCGCCACTCTGGACCGGGCGCTGGACGAGATCGCCGAGATCCAGCGTCGGGCCCGGTCCGGAGCCACCACCGAGCGTCCGCGCTGGCCGATGATTGTGCTGCGTACGCCGAAGGGCTGGACCGGTCCGCGCGAGGTCGACGGCAAGCAGGTCGAGGGCACGTACCACGCCCACCAGGTGCCCCTGTCGAACGTCCGCAGCAACCCGGAGCACCTGGCCGAGTTGGAGCGCTGGCTGCGCAGCTACCGCCCGGAGGAGCTGTTCGACGCCACCGGCGCCCCGGTCCCGGAGCTGACCGCCCAGCCGCCCACCGGGGATCGGCGGATGAGCGCCAACCCGGTCGCCAACGGCGGGTCGGTGCTGCGTGACCTGGTCCTGCCGGACTTCCGCGACTACGCGGTGGACGTGCCACGTCCCGGTGCGACGGCCACCGGCGCCACCGGCGAACTGGGCCGGTGGATCCGGGACGTGATCGCCGCGAACCCGCAGACCTTCCGGCTGTTCGGGCCGGACGAGGTGGCCTCCAACCGGCTCCAGGCGGCGTTCGAGGTCACCGACCGGGCCTGGATGGGCGCCACGGTCCCCGGCGACGACCACCTCTCCCCCGACGGCCGGGTGATGGAGGTGCTCTCCGAGCATCTGTGCCAGGGCTGGCTGGAGGGCTACCTGCTGACCGGGCGGCACGGCGTCTTCACCAGCTACGAGGCGTTCATCCACATCGTCGACTCGATGGTGAACCAGCACGCGAAGTGGCTCAAGGTGACCCGGGACATCCCCTGGCGGATGCCGGTGGCATCGCTGAACTATCTGCTCTCCAGCCACGTCTGGCGGCAGGACCACAACGGCTTCTCGCACCAGGACCCGGGCTTCATCGACCACGTGATGAACAAGAAGGCCGAGGTCGTCCGGGTGTACCTGCCGCCGGACGCGAACACCCTGCTCTCCACCATGGACCACTGCCTGCGCAGCCGGCACTACGTCAACGTGGTGGTGGCCGGCAAGCAGCCCGCGCCGAACTGGCTGACCATGGACGAGGCCGTGCAGCACTGCCGGCGCGGGGTGGGCATCTGGGACTGGGCCGGCACCGACGGCGGCAGCGAGCCGGACGTGGTCCTCGCCTGCGCCGGGGACGTGCCCACCCTGGAGACCCTGGCGGCGGCGGACCTGCTGCACCGGCACCTGCCCGACCTGAAGGTCCGGGTGATCAACGTGGTCGACCTGATGCGGCTCCAGCCGTCGAGCGAGCACCCGCACGGCCTGCCGGACAACGAGTTCGACACGCTGTTCACCCGCGACAAGCCGATCATCTTCGCCTACCACGGCTACCCGTGGCTGATCCACCGGCTCACCTACCGCCGCACCAACCACCGCAACCTGCACGTACGCGGGTACAAGGAGGAGGGCACCACCACCACGCCCTTCGACATGGTGATGCTCAACGACCTGGACCGGTTCCACCTCGTCATCGACGTGATCGACCGGGTGCCGGGGCTCGGCGACCGGGTGGCGTACCTGCGGCAGGAGATGGCCGACGCCCGCGACGCGGCCCGCGACCACACCCGCCGGTTCGGGGAGGACGACCCCCGGGTCGCCGAGTGGCGCTGGGTCCGCGAGACCGACCCCACCAACCCCTGAAAAGGAGACACCATGACCGGGAGTACGGACGGCGCGGAGATCGTGGTGGGCTACGACGGCTCGCCGGACGCGGCCGCGGCCCTGGACTGGGCGCTGGACCAGGCCCGCCGGTCCGGCCGACCGGTCCGGCTGGTGTACGTCTTCGAGTGGCTCACCGTGGCCGGCTGGGTCGGTCCCGGAGTCACGCCCGGCATGTGGCCCGACGAACAGGCCCGTCAGCAGGTCGAGGAGTTGGTGGGCAAAGCCGCCGCGGACGCCGGTGCGGCCAACCCCGAGTTGACCGTGCACGGTGAGGTCCGCGACGGCCCGCCCGCCCTGGTGCTGGAGGAGAGTTCGGCGGAGGCCGACCTGGTGGTGCTGGGCGGCCGGGGACACGGCGGCTTCGCCGGCCTGCTCGCCGGATCCACGGCGGTCAGCGTCACCGCGCACGCGCACTGCCCGGTGGTGGTGGTTCGCCGCGACACCGCCGACGCCGCCCGGTCCGGGCACGTCACCGTCGGGGTGGACGGCTCCGAACCCTCGCTGGTGGCCCTCGGCTACGCCGTCGAGGAGGCCGCCCTGCGCAGGGTGCCGCTGCGGGTGCTGCGTTCCTGGCAGCCCAGGGGCGAGCAGGCGAACCTCACCGGAGAGCAGGCCCGGGACGCGGCCCTGGCCGAGGACCGCGCGGAGCTGGACGAGGCGGTGCGCCGCTGGCGGGAGACCTTCCCCGACGTCGAGGTGAGCGTCGAGACGGGCACCTCCGCACCGGCCGGGCTGCTGATCGAGTCCAGCCGCCGGTCGCAACTGGTGGTGGTCGGCACCCGGGGCCGGGGCGGCCTGCGCGGCATGCTGCTCGGCTCGGTCAGCCAGCAGCTCATCCAGCACGCGCACTGCCCGGTGGCGGTCGTCCGGGAACGCTGAGGCGATCCGCGCCGACCGGTGTCAGGCCGGTCGGCGCGGCCCGCCGCCCAGCGCCCGCAGGGCGTTGAGGATCACCAACACGTCGATGCCCTCCTGGAGGAACGCACCGGCCACCGGTGGCAGCTTCCCGGCCGCCGCGAACCCCATCGCGACGACCGCCAGGCCCATCCCCACCGTGGCACTCTGCACCGCGATCCGCCGGGCGCGACGCGCCACCTCCACCGCGTCGGCGAGCGGGTCGAGCCGGTCGACGCTCAGCACGGCGTCGGCGACGTCGGCGGAGGCGGTCGCCCCGGTGGCGCCCATCGCCACCCCGACGTGCGCCTCCGCCAGGGCGGGCGCGTCGTTGACACCGTCGCCGACCATCACGGTGACCGCCCGCCCCGCCTCGGCGCGGACCCGGGCCGCCTTCTCCGTCGGCGTGCACCGGGCCAGCACGTCGTCCACGCCGACGTCCCGCGCGACCCGGTGCGCCGTCTCCGGGCGGTCGCCGGTGACCATCACGATCCGGGTCATCCCGGCCTCACGCAGCCGGTCCACCACCTGGCGGGCGTCCGGACGTACCGGGTCCTCCAGCACCACCGCGCCGAACGGCCCGGTCTCGTCGGACACCCAGACCACGCTGTGTCCGGCCTGTTCGGCGCGGGTACGGACCGGCACCGCCCACGGCGGCGGGTCGGCGTCGAGCTGACCGACGCGAATCCGTCGTCCACCCACCCGCCCGCGCACTCCCCGGCCCGCCTCCTCGGTCACCTCCGTCGGCGTCACCAGCCGCATCCCGCGTCCCCGGGCATCACGGACCAGCGCCGCCGCCAACACGTGCGGGGAGAGTTGTTCCACCGAGGCGGCCGAGCGCAGCATCTCGTCGGCGTCGCCGCCGGGGGCCACCACCAGGTCGGCCACCCTCGGTCGGCCCAGGGTGAGCGTGCCGGTCTTGTCGACCAGCAGGGTACGGGCGCGACCGAGCACCTCCAGCGACCCGCCGTCGCGCACCAGCATCCCCCGCCGAGCGACCCGGGACAGCCCGCTGACGATGGCGATCGGGGTGGCCAGCAGCAGCGGGCACGGGGTCGCCACCACCAGCACCGCCACCGCCCGCAGGAACTCACCGGACAGCAACCAGCCCAGGCCGGCCACGACGAGGGTGAACGGCACGAAGGCGGCGGCGTAGTGGTCGGCCAGCCGCACCGTCGGCGCCTTGCGGGCGGTCGCCTCCTCGGCCAACCGGACGATCCCCGCGTACGTGCTGCGGGCGGCGCTCTCGGTGGCCCGCAGTCCGAAGCCCGCCCCGGCGTTGACCACGCCACTGGCCACCCGCTCCCCCGCCGCCCGCTCGACCAGCCGGGACTCCCCGGTCACCACCGACTCGTCGAGGGTCGCCGCGGACTCCACGAGGCCATCGACGGCGACCACGTCACCGGGGCCGACCAGCAACCGGTCCCCGGCCGCCAGCCGGTCCACCGGGACCACCTCGACGCCGCCGTCGGCGGTACGTCGACGGGCGGTACGCGGAGCGCGGGCGAGCAGGGAGCGCAGGTCACGGGTCGCCCGCCGGTGCGCGTACGCCTCCAGGGTCCGGCCGGTCGCCAACATCAGCGCGACCACCGCACCGGCCAGGTACTCGCCGACGACGAGCGCCCCGGCCAACGCCAGGACCGCGATCACGTCCACGCCGAAGCGTCGCCGCCACAGCTCGCGCAGCATCGAGGCGGCCGCCGGCAGCAACGCGACGAGGCTGGCCGCCGCCCACAGTGCGTCAGCGACGCCGACCCGTCCGGCCAGTCGTGCCGCCGCTCCGGCCAGGACCAGCGCGGCCAGTGCGGTCAGCGGCGCCCACAGCCACCACCGACGTGGTCCACCCGACGGCACGGGGCGCGGCGGCAGGCACTCGCGGGGACCGTGGTCCGGCGCGTCCGACGTCGGTTCCGCCATGCGCGGATCGTCGCAGGCACCGTGCCCCACCGTCGGGCACTCCGGCCAGATACCGGGCCGAACTACCCCTCGGTGCCGGGACGTTGGGACCGTGCGGACCCCCGGCGGATGTCGCATGATGGGCCGGACCGGGCCCACGGCCGTACCGAGGTGCGGCACGATGAGCAGAGACGAAAGGTCGTGACGATGAGCCACCAGACGCCGGCCACGCATCGCCCGCTGCCCACCGCGCTCGCGGAGGCCGCCGCGATGGCGGGTCGGGCGCCCTCGGTGCACAACGCGCAGCCGTGGCGCTGGCGGGTCCTGCCTGACGCGCTGGAGCTGCGGATGGTCCACGACCCGCAGTTGGCGGCGACCGACCCGGACGGCGAGTTGGTCCGGTTGAGCTGCGGCGCGGCACTGCACCACGCCCGGTTGGCGCTGGCCGCCGAAGGGTGGACGGCGACCGTACGGCGGATGCCCGAACCGGCGGAGCCGGAGCTGCTCGCCCGGCTGACCGACCTGCGGCCCAGCGGGGCCGACCCGGACGCCATGCGGACCGTCCAGTGCATGCAGGTCCGGCACACCGACCGTCGACCGGTCAGCGACGAGCCGGTCGGCGACGAACGACTGGACGCGGTCAGCACGGCCGCCCGCCAGGAGGGCGCCCGGTTGGAGATCCTCGATCGCGACCAGGTGCTGGAATTGGCCGCCGCCGCCTCGCGCGCCGCCACCGTCGAGGCCGACGACTCCCGGCTGCGCGAGGAACTGGACTACTGGACCAGTCGGGCCGCCGGGACCGGGTTGACCTCCGAGGTGCTGCCCGAGCAGGCCCCGCAGACCACCGTGCCGGGCCGGGACTTCGGCCGCCCCGGGACGCTGCCGGTGGGGCCGGGCCACGACCGGGCCGCGTCGTACGCGGTGCTCTACGGCGACGAGGACGAGCCGGTGGACTGGCTGCGCGCCGGTGAGGCGCTCTCCGCCGCCTGGCTGACCGCCACCCGGCTGGGTGTCTCGGTGGTGCCGCTGAGCGGGGTGGTGGAGGTGCCGGCGACCCGGCAGGTCCTGCGGGGGGTGCTGGCCGGGCTCGGCCACCCGTACCTCGTCCTGCGACTCGGCGTCGCGGACCCGGCGCACGCGGGTCCGCCGCACACGCAGCGACTGGATCGCGCGCAGGTGGTGGACACCTCGGCGGTGGAGGGAACAGCGGGATGAGCCGACGGCCGCCCGCCGGTTAGCATCGCCGGGTGACCGTCGGCGAACCCCACCCCCGGCACGAGCCGCCCTCCCTCGGCCTCAGCCCGCTCTCCCGCGTCCACCTGGACGAGCTGCTCCAGGAGATGCTCGACCGGGTCGGGGAGGTGATGACCAGCCGGGAACGGCTGCGGGCCCTGCTCGACGCGGTGGTCGGCATCGGCACCGACCTGGACCTGCGCAGCACCCTGCAACGGATCGTGCAGTCCGCCTGCGACCTGGCCGGCGCCCGGTACGGCGCGCTCGGCGTGATCGGCACCGACCGGACGCTGCACGACTTCATCACCCACGGCATCTCCCCCGAGCTGCACGCCACCATCGGTGACCTGCCGCACGGCCGGGGCGTGCTCGGCCTGCTGATCGACGATCCGAAGCCGCTGCGGATGCCGGACATCACCCAGCATCCGCGCTCCTACGGGTTCCCGCCGCACCACCCGCCGATGCACACCTTCCTCGGCGTGCCGGTCCGCATCCGCGACCAGGTCTTCGGCAACCTCTATCTGGCCGAGAAGCAGGGCGGCGCGCAGTTCACCGACGACGACGAGGAGATCGTCGTGGCCCTCGCCGCGGCGGCCGGGGTGGCGATCGAGAACGCCCGGTTGTACGCGCTGGCGCACCGGCGGGAACGCTGGCTCGCCGCCACCGCCGAGATCACCTCACTGTTGCTCGGCGAGGTCCGCCGCACCGACGCGCTGACGCTGGTGGCGCGACGGGCCCGCGAGGTCGCCGAGGCCGAGCTGGCCCTGGTGCTGCTCTACGACGACGAGGCCGACCACTTCACGGTCGAGGTGGTCGACGGTGCCGGCAGCCAGGCCCGCGCGCTGGTCGGCACCGTGCTGCCGGCGGCGGACACCAGTTTCGCCGGGCCGATCGCCGAGGGCCGGCACGACTCGGTGGACGACCTCGCCCACGCCGCTCCCTGGCCGGCGGTGCTGCACACCGGGCCGGCGGTGATCTCGCCGCTGGCCACCGCCGACACCCTGCACGGTGTCCTGGTGATCGCGCACGCGGTCGAGCACGGTGGCGCCACCGACGAGGACGTGGCGCTGCTCGGCAGCTTCGCCGGGCAGGCCGCGCTGGCCATGGAACGCGCACGCGGCCAGGAGGAACGCGAGCAGTTGGTGGTCCTGGAGGACCGCGAACGCATCGCCCGTGACCTGCACGACGTGGTCATCCAGCGGTTGTTCGCCACCGGCCTGCACCTGCAGAGCGCGGTGCCGCTGGCCACGCGGCCCGAGTTGACCAAACGGATCAACGCGGCGGTCGACGACCTGGACGCCACCATCTCCGACATCCGCCGCACCATCTTCGAGCTGCGCAGTCCGGTGAGCGCGGCGCTGCGCACCGAGATCCGCGAGGCGGTGGAGGTGGCGGCCGAGTCGTTGGGCTTCCGTCCCCGGCTGGAGCTGAACGGCCCGGTCGACAGCGCCGTCCCGGACGCGGTCCGCCCCGATCTCACCGCCGTGCTCCGCGAGGCCCTGTCCAACGCGGTACGCCACGCCGAGGCGTCGGCCGTGACGGTGTCGGTACGGGTCGACGGCGGTCGGGTGACCGTGCTCGTCACCGACGACGGGGTGGGATGCGACCCGGCCGCCGCCCGGGGCGGGCTGGTGAACCTGCGCGAGCGCGCGGAACGCCACGACGGCACCTTCGAGGTCCGCCCGGCCCGTCCGCACGGCACCGAACTGCGCTGGTCGATCCCGCTGCGGGACTGACCGGCGGGTGCCGGCGTACGGTCAGCGGGACTTGCCGAGCAGCCGGGTGGCGAGCACGGCGGCCTGGGTACGCCGTTCCAGGCCGAGCTTGGCCAGCACGCTGGAGACGTAGTTCTTGACCGTCTTCTCGGCCAGGAACATCTTGCCGGCGATCTCCCGGTTGGTCAGGCCCTCGGCGACGTACTCCAGGATCCGCCGTTCCTGCTCGGTGAGGGACTGCAGCTCGCGTGGCTGCTCCACGCCGCTGCGGATGCGGTCCAGGACGCGGGTGGTGATCGCCGGGTCGAGCAGCGACTGCCCGCCCGCCACCCGGCGCACCGCGTCGACCAGGTCGGTGCCGCGGATCTGCTTGAGCACGTACCCGGAGGCACCGGCCATGATCGCCGCGAACAGCGCCTCGTCGTCCTCGTACGAGGTGAGGATCAGGCCCTTGATCGAGGAGTCCACGGCCCGCACGTCCCGGCACACGTCGATGCCGTTGCCGTCGGGTAGCCGGGCGTCGAGGATTGCCACGTCGGGGCGGAGCGCCGGGATCCGGCGGGCGGCCTCCGGCGCGGAGCCGGACTCGCCGACCACCTCTATGTCGCCGCTGGCCTGGAGCAGGTCGGCAAGGCCACGACGGACGACCTCGTGGTCGTCGAGCAGGAACACCCGGATCATCCTTCGTTTCTACCCGTTCTCCCCCACCGCACGCACGGGCCGAAGGTCCCGACCCACCACCGTCCCCTGGTCGGAGATGGAGTCGACGCCGGTGCACGGTCCCGGGTGAGGGGCGGGGTGTCCCGGGGGTTCGGGACGTGTGGCCCTGCTGGGCGGGGGTCGCCGAGGCGCACCGTGGGGTGGTACCGGCGAGCGTGAGGGGGCAGGACCATGGAGAACGGCTACACCGCCGAGCAGCTTCGGGTCGCCGCGGCCGACGCGGTGCGGGCGCCGTCCCTGCACAACGTCCAGCCCTGGCGGTTCCGGCTGCGCGACGGCGGCATCGAGGTGCTTCTCGACCCGCGACGCGGACTACCCGCCACCGACCCGAGCGGCTGGGGTGCCCGGGTCGCCGGTGGCGCGGCACTGTTCAACCTGCGTCTGGCGCTGGCGGTGGCGGGAAACCCGGCCACCGTCCGGCTGCGGCCGTACCCGGCGGAACCGACCGTGCTGGCCCGGTTGGTGCCGGACCTGCCGCGCCGACCGACCCCGACCGAGCAGAACCTGCACGCGGCGATCCACCGCCGGTTCAGCAACCGCGCCCCGTTCTGGCCCGACCCGGTGCCCGCCGACACCCGCTGGCGCCTCGGTGAGGCGGCCCGCGCCGAGCACTGCTGGCTGGAACTGCTCATCGGGGTGAGCGCGGTCACCGCCTTCGCCGAGATCGCCCGTGGCGCGCACCGCGTCCTCGAACGTGATCCCGCCTACCGAGCCGAACGCCTCACCTGGGTACGCGCCGAGCCCGCGCCCGACGGGGTGCCGGCACTGGCCGGCGGGCCGCAGGCCGAACCGCAGGACCTGCTGCCGTCACGTGGCTTCGGCGGCGCCCCGCGCGCACCCGGCCGCGACTTCGAGCCGGAGCCCCTGGTGGCGGTGCTCGGTTCGGCCGGCAACACCGCCGTCGACCAGGTCGTCGCCGGACAGGCGTTGCAGCGGGTCCTGCTCACCGCCACCGACTCCGGGCTGTCGGTGTCGATGCTGTCCCAGCCGATCGAGGTGCCCTCGGCCCGTGAGCAGCTCCGGATGTCGTTGGGCCGGTTCGGCACCCCGCAGATGGTGATGCGGATCGGGTTCGGTCGGCCCGGCCGGCCCACCCCACGCCGCCCGGTCGACGAGACGCTGGACCTGCCGGTGCACCTCGGCTGACCGCCGACGAGGGGTGGACCGGGCGACGTCGCGGGGAGGGCCGGGCCGACGCTCAGCGGGCCGGGTCGCCCGTGCCGAACTCGGCGAGCAGGGCGGCCTCCCGGGTCGGGTCGAGACCCACCGGCTCTCGGGCCGGCCGCCCCGCCCGCGCGGGCACCTCGCCCACTCGGCGCAACCACTCCCAGGTGTCGGTGACGGTGTCGGACACCGGCCGACCGGTGAAGCCGGCGGCGTACGCCCGACTGACGTCGATCTGCTGCATCCACCGGTATTCGTGGCCGGGCGGCAGCCACACCGGCAACTCGCTCCACGGGGACACGCCCGCGTCGCGCAGACGCTCCGGCGCGACCCACCGCAGCGAGGCGTCGGCGCCGGTCGCCGTGACGGCGGCGGCGAGCAGTCCACCCATGGTGGTGTGCCCGGGACGGTCCACCACGTTGACCGGGCCGGCGAGGCGGGCGGCCCCGGCGTCGAGCAGGAAGACGGCCAGGTCGCGCACGTCGACGTACTGCACCGGCAGGTCGGCGGGACCGGGCGCGAGCACGTCACCGCCCCGGGCGACACGGGTCAACCACCACGGCAGCCGACCGATGTCCTCGCCCGGGCCGAGGATCAGCCCGGCCCGGGCCAACAACGACCGGTCGCCGAAGACCTCCTGGACCGCCCGCTCGCTGCCGCGCTTGAGTGTCGGGTAGTCGCCGTCGGCGGCGGCCGGGTCGGCGTCGACCACCGCGTCGTCCTCGGTCACCCCGGCGGGCACCGGCGGCGCGTAGACCGATCCGGAGGAGACGTAGACGTAGTGCCCGACCCGCCCGGCGAGCATCCGTGCGCCGGCGAGGGCGTCCCTGGGCGCACCGTCCCAGGTGTCGACCACCACGTCCCACTCGCCGTCGGCCAGCGCGGCCAGCCCGTCCGCTGTGGTGCGGTCGCCGGTCAGGTGCCGTACGCCCGCCGGAGGAGCCCCGTGCCGCCCCCGGTTGAACACGGCCACCGTCCATCCACGACGGACGCCCTCGGCGACCGTCGCCCGGCCCACGAACCCGCTGCCGCCCAGCATGAGCATTCTCATGTGGTCCACCCTGCCGGGTGTCGGGCGTGGTGGGACAGATCGTTCACCCTCAGCGGATCTGCCCTGGGCAGAAGCCGGACCGCACCGTGCCCGACGTGACAGTGCCGTGCCCGGCGTCCGCCAGTGGCGTGCGCCGGGCACGGGCTTCGGCAGGGCGGTGCCGCGGGCACGGCGGGCACCCCTGGCCGGCTCCTTCATCGAAGGTTGGCACGCTAAATCGTCGTCGCCACCGAGACGCCCGTCAACAACTTCCGGAAAAATATCGGTAGATCAACCGATCGTCGGTCGGGCGGCGGCACTGTCCCGGACCACCAACTCGGTCGCCAGCTCGATCCGGGGGCTCTCCACCCTCTCCCCCTTGGCCAACCGCAGCACCGTACGCGCCGCCAGCATCCCCATCTCGGCCAACGGCTGACGCACCGTCGTCATCGGCGGCGATGACCAGCGCACCTCGGGAAGGTCGTCGAAACCCACCACGCTCACGTCGTCCGGCACCCGTAGACCCCGCTGCCGGACCGCCTCGTACACCCCCAACGCCATCTGGTCGCTGGACGCGAAGATCGCCGTCGGTGGATCGGCCAGCCCGAGCAACCGCACCCCGCCGGAGAACCCGGCCTCGTGATAGAAGTTACCGACCTGGATCAACCGGTCGTCAACGGGGATACCGGCCGTCTCCAGTGCCGCGCGGTAGCCGTCCATCCGGGCCCGGCTGCACATCAACTGCGGCAGGCCGGCGACGAACCCGATCCGGCGGTGTCCCAGCCCGATCAGGTACTCGGTGGCCCGCAGACTGCCGGCCCAGTTCGTGGCACCGATCGTCGGCGCGTCCTGGGCGGGGACACCGGCCGGGTCGACGATCACCACCGGGATGTTGAGGCGACGCAACTCGGCCTGCTGCGGCGCCTCCAGGGTGGAGGTGACGAAGATGACCCCTTCGGTGGAGCGGGTCCGGATGTTGTCCAGCCACTGCTTGGCCGAGGAGGTACGGCGGTGGATGGCGGAGACCACCGTGCCCACCCCGGCGGCGTGCGCGACATCCTCCACACCCCGAATGATCTCCACCGCCCACGGACTGTCCAGATCGTTGAAGACCAGGTCCACCAACCCCGAACTCGCCCGCATACTCGGCGGACGCCGCCGGTACCCGTGCCGCGTGAGTAACTCCTCCACCCGCTGACGCGTCTGCGGAGCCACGTCCGAACGCCCGTTGATCACCCGCGACACGGTCGGCACCGACACGCCGGCCAGATCGGCGATCGCCGAAATCGTGACCCTGGGGGTCTCTCTGGCAACCACAGCTCCACCCACCCAACCCGGTACGGCGACCCACCCGGCGAGGCAGCCGACAACCCCCACCCTAGTGCCGGAATTTTCACCCGCATACCGGGAGGTGGGGCAGATCCGTCGGGCCGTCGGCGGTCAGCTCCTCGGTGCCGCCGCGCTGTCCCGGACGACCAATTCGGTGGCCAGCTCGATCCGGGGGCTCTCCACCTTCTCGCCCTTGGCCAACCGCAGCACCGTACGCGCCGCCAGCATCCCCATCTCGGCCAACGGCTGACGCACCGTCGTCAGCGGGGGCGATGACCAGCGCACCTCGGGAAGGTCGTCGAAACCCACCACGCTCACGTCGTCCGGCACCCGTAGACCCCGCTGCCGGACCGCCTCGTACACCCCCAACGCCATCTGGTCGCTGGACGCGAAGATCGCCGTCGGTGGATCGGCCAGCCCGAGCAACCGCACCCCGCCGGAGAACCCGGCCTCGTGATAGAAGTTACCGACCTGGATCAACCGGTCGTCAACGGGGATACCGGCCGTCTCCAGTGCCGCGCGGTAGCCGTCCATCCGGGCCCGGCTGCACATCAACTGCGGCAGGCCGGCGACGAACCCGATCCGGCGGTGTCCCAGCCCGATCAGGTACTCGGTGGCCCGCAGACTGCCGGCCCAGTTCGTGGCACCGATCGTCGGCGCGTCCTGGGCGGGGACACCGGCCGGGTCGACGATCACCACCGGGATGTTGAGGCGACGCAACTCGGCCTGCTGCGGCGCCTCCAGGGTGGAGGTGACGAAGATGACCCCTTCGGTGGAGCGGGTCCGGATGTTGTCCAGCCACTGCTTGGCCGAGGAGGTACGGCGGTGGATGGCGGAGACCACCGTGCCCACCCCGGCGGCGTGCGCGACATCCTCCACACCCCGAATGATCTCCACCGCCCACGGACTGTCCAGATCGTTGAAGACCAGGTCCACCAACCCCGAACTCGCCCGCATACTCGGCGGACGCCGCCGGTACCCGTGCCGCGTGAGTAACTCCTCCACCCGCTGACGCGTCTGCGGAGCCACGTCCGAACGCCCGTTGATCACCCGCGACACGGTCGGCACCGACACGCCGGCCAGACGGGCGATCGCCGCGATGGTCACTGTGCGGTTGTCACTGGCAGCCACGCGGCGCCTCCATCTGCTCGCTCGATGGACGCCGCCGACGGAGGCGTCACTGCTGGCTCTTCGCCACCGCAGTGATGTCCTTGAGGATCTGATCCGGCCGCTTACGGCCGATCATCAGCTCGGCGACGCTGTTGTTGACCTGCTGACCGACCGCCGGCGGGTACGCCTGGTCGAGGTAGAGCTGGAACCCGGTCGCGACCGCCAGGTGCGCCGCCACCACCTGGTTGTTCGGGTCCTTGATCCGGCCGACGGCGGCCAGGTTGGTGGGGAGCACGGCACCGGTCTCGGCGGCCCGGCGCTGGTTCTCCGACCGCAGCAGCATGCGCAGGAAGTCCACCGTCGCGGGCGGAGCGTCGCGGCCGACCGCGAAGCCGTTGCCGCCGCCGAACGCGTCGGTGGCGGCACCCTTACCGCCCTCCACCGTCGGGAAGGTGAAGAAGCCGAGCTGGTTGCCGATTCCGAGCTTGCTGTTCGACGACGACGCCTGGATCGAGGGCGCCCACTGGCCCATCAGCTCCATGGCGGCCTCGCCGTTGCCCATCGCCGCGCCCTGCCCGTCCGCCGTGCCGTACTCCGCGGAGCGCCAGTTGCGCTGGAACGGCTTGAGATCGACCAGCTCCTTCAGTCGCTCCCCCGCGGCGACGAACTCCGGGGTGTCGAAGTTGCCGGTCTCACCCGCGACGCGCAGGGCCTCCAGGCCACCGACGCGCATCGCGAGGTACGCCCAGTAGAAGTGCCCCGGCCACTTGTCCTTGCCGGCGAGCGCGATGGGGGTGATGCCCCGCGCCTTGAGCTTGCCGACCGCCTCCAGCAGCCCGGCCCAGGTGGTGGGCGGCGAGGTGATGCCGGCGTCGGAGAAGTGGTCCCGGTTGTACCAGAAGCCGGTCATGCCGACGTCGAACGGGATGCCGTAGATCCGTCCGTCGATCGTGTACGGCTGCAACGCGGCGGGCAGCAACTGCCCGATCCACGGCTCCACCTCGGCGGTGATGTCCTTGACCAGGCCCGCTTCCACCTGCTGCTGCAACAGGCCACCGCCCCACGACTGGAACAGGTCCGGTGGCGTGCCCTTCTTGGTGATCTCGGCCAGCTCGGTCTTGAAGACCTCGTTCTCCAGCGGCTCGATCTCGAACGTCACGTTCGGGTGCCGGCCCGAGTACACCCGCGCCAGGTCGGCCCAGACCGGCAGCATCGGCTCGGTGTTCTGGATGTGCCACCACTTGACCGTCTGCGGGGTGCCGGGGCTGTCGGAATCGTCCCCTCCGCATCCTCCGAGCAGGAAGGCGCTGGCGCCGAGACCGGCCAGGCCGAGTAGTGACCTGCGGGAGACGGGCGCTGTCATCTGTATCCCTTCGACAACCGGTGACGTACGCATAGAGGCACTGCGATCGGCGACAGGCCGCGAATGGCAGTTCGAAAGTTTCAACCCGTTGCCGGTATTTTCGTCGTGATGGCCGGCACGTTACGACGCGTCGACGTACGCGGTCAAGAGGGCTGTCGTATGCAGACACTACCCGCTACGGTGAGCCGAATCTTGGGAGGTTCCCGCAGCCCACTTCCGGAAATCCACCGGGTTCGAAGCCTGAAGGAGCAGCGCATGTCGGCCGAGACCGCGGACGTGGCCACCACCCGGTCGATCCGGAACCCGATCCTCGCCGGATTCCATCCCGATCCGTCGATCCTGCGCGTCGACGACGACTACTACCTGGCGACCTCGACCTTCGAGTGGTATCCGGGCGTGCGCGTGCACCATTCCACGGACCTGGTGCACTGGCGTGACACGGGCGGGATCGTCACCGACCGCCGCCTGCTCGACCTGCGCGGCTGCGACGACGCCGCCGGCATCTGGGCACCCGACCTGACCCATCACGACGGGTTGTTCCACCTCGTCTACAGCGACGTGGCCAGCTTCGCGGGCGGCTACTGGGACGCACAGAACTTCCTCACCACCGCACCGAGCATCACCGGCCCCTGGTCGGAGCCGGTCCGGCTGCACTCGCACGGCTTCGACGCGGCCCTCTTCCACGACGACGGCACCACCTGGGTGCTCGCGCTCAGCGCCGAGTGGCGGCCGGGCCGCGACCGCTTCGGCGGCATCGAGATCCAGCAGTACGACCCGGCCGGCAGGCGCATGCTCGGTGAGCCGCGGATCATCTTCACCGGCACCGAGGTCGGCCTCACCGAGGGACCGCACCTGTACCGCCGTGACGGCTGGTACTGGCTGGTCACCGCCGAGGGCGGCACGAGCTGGGAACACCAGGTCACGGTGGCCCGCTCGCGCGAGCTGTTCGGGCCGTACGAGGTCGACCCGGCCGGACCGATGCTCACCTCCGTCGGCCGCCCCGACCTCAGGTTGCAGAAGGCCGGACACGGCAGCCTGGTCCAGACCCCGCACGGCGAGTGGTACATGGCACACCTCGTCGGCCGCCCGTACACCCCGCTCGGCGCGTGCGTGCTGGGGCGGGAGACCGCGCTGCAGAAGGTCGACTGGCCGTCCGGCGGGTGGCCCCGCGTCGACGGCGGCATCCCGGCCGACGAGATCCCCGCACCGGACCTGCCGACACAGCCGTGGCCGCCGGAGCCGGCCGTCGACCACTTCGACGCGCCCGAACTGGCGGTGTGCTGGTCGACGCTGCGCCGACCGGCCGACGACGACTGGATCGACCTGCGCTCGCGCCCCTCGTACCTGCGCGTGCACGGTGGACAGTCGCCGACCGGCAAGCAGACCCCGAGCCTGGTCGCCCGCCGGGTCCGCACGTCGCACTGCTCGCTGGAGACGGTCGTCGAGTTCGACCCGCGTGATCACCGGCACCTGGCCGGCGTGACCGGGTACTACAACACCCGGAACTGGCACCACCTCTATCTGACCCGGGCCGACGACGGGCGCGTGGTGCTGGAGGTGCTCAGCTGCGACCGGGGACGACGTACCGCGTACCCGCAGCTCACCGTCGACACCGGCGGCGCCCGCCAGGTCGGCCTGCGGGTGACCTTCGACGGCCCGGTGTTGCGCTTCGAGTACGACCTGGGTGCCGGCTGGCAGCAGGTGCCGGTCGAGTTGGACGCCACCATCCTCTCCGACGAGCACGCCACCGAGATGGTCGACGGAGAGTTCACCGCCTGGGGTTTCACCGGGTCGCTGCTCGGACTCTGGGTGCAGGACATCGGTGGCGACGGACGGTACGCGGACTTCGACCACGCCACCTACCTCGACCACTGAACTACGCGGCGTCCGGAAAGTTCTCGATATCGCTTTCCAGCGCCCTGAACAGGCAAGATGCCGAGAGTCGGACGTATCGACCATTGACGCCTCGGCATCGACGGCCGTAACGTTTCGACCAAGTTACCGGACGCTCCCGGAACGACCGCATCGCCACCGCAGCATCGTCGCCGTGCCAGGTGGGGCGGGTTCGCGCCCCACGCGACCTACTCGCCGCACCACCTTGTCGGAAGGCCACCGGTGATGCCACCGTCCACCCAGCCCCGCCACGCCCCCTACCCCGCCGTCACGTTCCGGTCGGGCATCGGGCCCCCACCGGCTCGACCGGTCGAGGTGATCGACACCGGGCAGGTCCTCTGCCTCACCTTCGACGACGGGCCGCATCCGGTGCACACCCCACGCCTGCTCGACGTGCTGGCCCACCACGACGTCCGGGCGGTCTTCTTCCTCCGGGGCGACCAGGTCGTGAGGTATCCCGAGGTGGTCCGCCGGATCACCGCCGAGGGCCACGTGCTCGGCAACCACGGGATGCGGCACGACGACATGAGTGACTGGGCCGCCGGTCGCATCGCGTCGGACCTGCTGGAGACCAACGCGGTGATCCGGCAGGCCGTCCCGTACGCCCGCGTCGGCTACTTCCGTGCCCCGTACGGCGCCTGGGGCCAGACCCCCACCGTCGCCGCCGCGCTCGGCATGCGGCCGATGGGCTGGCGGGTCGCCGTCACCGACTGGGAGCCGCCCGGCACCGACGAACTGCTGCGGCGACTCACCGACGGTGCCGCACCCGGCGCGGTGGTGCTGCTGCACGACGGGGGCGGAGACCGGAGCCAGACCGTCGACGCTGTCGACCGTTTCGTGCCGTTGGCGCGTACCGCAGGGTGGACCTTCGCCCTACCCGGCAGCACCGTGAGTCGCTGACGGACCAGCGGGGTGACGACCCGGCGACCTAGACGCCGGAGTCGGCAGCGGCCGCACGGTGCACGACCTCCTCCGTCGTCAACGGGCTGGGCGGATGGTGGCTCAGGCACATCGGGCCCTGCATCTTGACGAACCGGGCACCTTCGACGGCGGCGTAGAACTGCCCCGTCCGCATCTTCCCCACATCCGGCACGTCGGCGCCCTTCGCCCTGGCCACCTCGCGTGCCGCCTCGATCTGGACCGGAGCGGTCAGCAGTCCGAAGAGTTGGGTGGCCGCGTTGCCGGGGATCTGGTTGTGCAGCCCCTTCGGCGACTGCGTGGCGAAGACCAGGCCCAGGCCGTACTTGCGGGCCTGCGAGGTCAACGCCAGGGTGCTCTGGGTGCAGGCGGTGACGGCACCGGACGGGGCGAACGTCTGCGCCTCGTCCATCACCAGCAGCCCGCCCAGGGGCCGGTCACCGGCCGGATGGCGCTTGATCCAGGTGAAGAGTGCCAACTGGAGCTGGTTGACGAAGCTCTGCCGCTGCTGGTCCTCGGGAAGCCCGACGAAGCTGATCACCGAGATCCGGGCCCGTCGACCCGGCGGAGGCGTGAGCAGTTCACCGGGGTCGACCGGGGTTCCGGCCCCACCGAACAAGGGGTCGTTGATCAGCGCCGCCTTGAGCAACTGCGCCATGCTCGCCGCCAACTTGGGCGCGCTGTCGAGTTGGCTGACCCCGTCGGGTAGCTCGTTGAGCACCTCGGTGAACTCGTGCAGGTCGTTGGCGCCGGTCCGGGCGTAACTGATCAGCGCCTCACGAAGCACCGCCCGTCCGAGGCGCGCCTTGTCCGTTCCGCCGTCCACCCGGGCATGCGTGGCCAACGTGGCGACGGCGGCGTTCACCGCGGCCGTGAAGCCGTCCGGATCGTCGAGCACGTCGGCGAACCTGGGCAACGGTTGGAACGTCAACGGCCGCCCGGACTGCCGGCCCGGCGTCCAGATCACCACGTCCGTCCCGGAGAGGTACGCCGCAGCCAGGTCCGGGTCCCCCGGACCCCACCCGTTCGGCGGTGCCGGCCAGGCGTCGCCGAGTCTGGCCAGGTCGTTGTTCGGGTCCAGGACGATGGCGGAGACGCCGCGCAGGGCACACTCCTCGACGAGCCGGCGGATCAGCACGGTCTTGCCCGAGCCGGAACCGGCGAAGACGACGGTGTGCCGGCGCAGCGATTCGAGGCCGATCCGCACCGGGTCCGGCCGACCGGGCACGACACCGAGAACCACCTGGTGCGGGTCGACTCCGGCGACGGGCGGTGGACCGGCGACAGGTGTCTGCGGCACCGCCGCGTACGCCGCCGCCGACGGTGCGCTGGTGGGGGACGCAGGAACAGGAGCCCGCCCGACCACCCGGTCCGGCGGCGCCTCCGGCCGGGACGCCGGTCCCGGCGCCACGTCGAGGGCGGGCACGACAGCGGCGGGCACGGCGCCGGCGGGCACGGCACCGGCGGGCGGACCGGTGACCGGCGCATCGGCCGGCCGGACACCGAGTGCCTCTCGCAGGCAACCGATGTCCGCCACCGGTCGGCGGTCGGCGAACCACGGCCGTAGGGTCTCCAGGCCGTACGTCTGGATGAGCTGCTCCAGGGCGGCCAGGCGGCGGATGTCCGCGGCGGGAAAGTCGAGCGTCCGCCCGCCCGCCCGCTCGAACGCCTCCAGCACCTCCCGGGTACGGGCCCCCGTCGACCACGCCGCGCTCCGCAGCAGGAAGAGCCGACGCTTGGCGATGCCCTCGGTGAGCCCGGCCGTGGTCACCGCGTTGCGGATCCGGTTGAGCGCGGCGATGTGGTGCGGGGCGCAGATCGCCCGGAAGGACCAGTGCTCCTCGTCCTCGCTCTCCTCGTCGAGGCTGTGTCGCAGCCGGGCGTGCAGGGCCGGCTTGCCCCCGGCCGGGATCGGGTCGAGGCTGAACGCCTCCACCGCGGAGCCCTGCTCGGCGATCCACGCGGTCAGCCCGGCCCTGAGGAGTTCCGGCACCCGCGCGTCCTCGGACTTCTGGCGGACGGCGGGCTCGGGATCGGCCCCGGCGACGAGTTCCGCGTACCTCACGTCGATCTTCCCGAACTCGTCCGCGCGACCCGTCGCCGACGCGCCACCCGCCGGTGATCCGCTCGGGACGCCGGGTCGGTCCGCCGCCGCGTGCAGCAGATGCCGGAGTTCCCGCACCTCACCGGCGGCCAGGCAGGCCCGGACGTGCGCGTCGATGCTCCGTAGCAACTCGCGCGGCGTGAAGCCCTCCACCTCCTCGAAGGTGGACGGGTGGACCGGCCAGGACGGATACGGCGGGGTGAAGCCGAGTCCGTCGAACAGCATCGAGAATCGCTTCTCGACGAGTTCCCGCCCGACCTCGGCGGAGGGGATGTGCTTGAGCCAGGCGGCCTCCCGGAACCGGTCCTGCACCGTGTCGGTGGCCTGCTCCTTGATGTTCTGCCAGGTCTGCGGCAGACAGGACACCACCGACAACGAGCGACGGGTGGTCTCCCGCAGGGCCATCAGCCCGCTGGCCACCTGTTCCAGCAACAACGAGGTCTGCCAGTCGGTCTCGCCTCGCACCTCGTGGTTGGTCGCCTTCACCGACTGCGCGACCATCAGGTCGATCTGGTCGACCGCGATCACCGTGGGACCGACCATGGCCAGCAGGCGGCTGGTGTCCTGGACCACCTCCTGAGGCGCTCGCCGCGTGCGTCGCAGCCCCCAGCCGGCGCGCAGACCCGGTTCCTCCTCGTCGCTGGAGCAGAGGAAGTCGAAGCCGATGTCCTGCGGGGCCGACTGCTCGGCGGCGTACAGGACCAACGCCCGCGCGGTGTCCTGACACTCGGTCCCGATCTGGCGATCGGTCTTGCGGATCAGGTCGACGAAGGCGTCGAGCGCCGATCGGCTGAGTTCGGTCTCACCGGTGACCGCCCGGCGGACCGTTCGCGGCGCGTCGACGCGGTCCGCCAGCCGGCGCAGGAACGCCCGCAGTTGCGTCGTCCCGTCCGGCATCGCCCTGGCGAAGCCCGTCAGCATCGACATCGCGGTGCTGTGCCAGAACGCCCGGGCCTCCAGCAACTCCACCAGGAAGAAGAAGCCGCCGCGCTGTTGCACCTCCTGACGCACCGTACCGAGCAGGTGGGTCTTGCCGGTGCCGCGCTGACCGAGGATGGCGACGCCCACCGGGCTGGAGTCGGGGCTCTGCTCCGCCTCGGCGAAGCTGTCCAGCACCGTCTGCACGACGTCGTGGTGCAGACCCTCGACGTGGAACGGGGTCGGCTTCCAGACGTCGTCCGGTGTCGGCGCCCAGTTGAACCTCAGCGCAGCCAGGGCCCGCCGCTGCTCGGCGGCCATCATGACGAGATGGCGATAAGGTGCTTGTCCTGGTTGCCGATACTCACCGCGGCGGCGCGCTCCTCCGGCCGGAGCACCTTCTGGTTGGATTCCGGCACCAGGTGGACGTCGCGCTCCCGGTTGAGCTGCACCAACGCGGCGTCGACCTCCGTACGGGGCAGATCCGCGACCGCAGCGCGCAGGTCGGCCAGCATGACGTAGTCGCCGGGACGGGCTGCCAGTGCCTGGTACGCCTGCCGGATCAGGGAGACCACGTCGACCGTGGAGTTCGCCGGATCGGTGCCGGTCGGTGACACGGCCACGGCCGGGACGACGTCGTCCTCCTTGATCTGCAGGCGGAACAGATCGTCGGCACGGGTACCCGAGTGATCGATCAGCCGCCGCAGGAAGTCCAGTACGACATAGAGCGTGCCGCCCGCCGTACCCGCGCCCTTCGGTGCCTCGGCTCCCAATTCCTCGGCGGCCCGGCTCCATCCCTTGTCGGTCAGGGCCAGGGTGATCGGCTTCTCGGAGACCTCGATCAGGTCGAGAGCGAGGAGTCGACGCCGATGATCCGCTTTCAGGCCGATCCCGGCGACATTGGTGAAGTAGGTCTGCGGCAGCGGCGCCGCCTTGATCATAAGTGTGACGAGAATGCACCGGTCAACGAGGGTCAGTTCCTTTTCCGGCATGCGGATGCTCCTCTGTGGCACGAGCTTTCACCACGTTGACGGTGATGATCGAAGACTCGGAAGGGGTGGCCGTGGTCCAGGTTCCGCAACGGGTTCGCCCCGCGCACGGGCCGATTCTGCCGACGGCGGCCAGCGAGCGCAAGGTCAGCAATCGGGCTGCCGATAACCGACAACCCGGCTGAGTCGATCTTCAGCGGTCCAGCGTGGACGGCATGACTGGAACACCAGTTCGGAGCTGCCAGTCGTGATCGACTAAGCGGCCGTTGCCAAATGTCCACGACAACAGGCAGCATGGCTGTTCGGCGAGAGGCCCGCCGGCAATTGGGTGACGCCGCGACCTCTCCTGCCGTTCCGGGGAGAGGGCAACGGAGGTGACCTGTGCAGTCTGAAGTGGTCCGCTACCAGGTCGATGACCAGACCGTCGCACTGATCGAGGTCGAACCGCCGGCAGGTTTCCAGCCCGCCGGGTTCGGCGATGTCGCCGGTTGGGTGCGGGAATCGGCCGCCCCTGCGGTCGCCGCTGCGAAGGAACTGCTGGAACAGGTGAAATCCGTCGCGCCCGACTCGGTCGAAGTCCGGTTCGGGATCAAGGCGACCGGAACGGCGAACTGGGTGGTGGCGAAGGCGACCGGAGAGGCGAACTTCGAAGTCACCCTCGCCTGGCACGCGCGCGACAATCCGGATCTCGGCGCCGGTCTGCGGCCCTGACGAACGGGCGACCCGTGACCACAGCCCCTGACGACAGCCCCTGGGTCGCTGCCCTCCATCGCGGCGCGAACCAGCAGCACCCGGTCGGCACCGGCATCGTCATCGACACGAACCTCGTCCTCACCTGTCACCACGTGGCGTTCGCCGCCGACGGCACCCTTCACGACGACCTGTACGTCGCCTTCCCGCTCGCCCCGAAGGTCACGTACTTCGACCGGCGCAAGGTCGGACAGTGCCTGCACGACGGCAGGCAGACCGCCCACGTCGACCTGGTCCTGCTCGAACTCGTCGAGCCGGTGCCGCCCACCGTCGTCCCCGCACGGCTGCGCTGCCTGGAACCCAAGCCCCTGGTGGATCGCCCCTTCTGGGCGTTCGGATTCCCGGCACAGATCATCGGCGGCACCTCGGCCACCGGCTCCGTGACCGACACCGGCGGATACGGCCACGTCATGATCGACAGCGGTGCCGGTGGAGCGTTGAAGAAGGGGTTCAGCGGCGCTGCCGTCTGGTCTCCGGAGTACCAGGCGGTGATCGGCGTCGTCGTCTCCGCCGACGGCAACGGCCGGGGACAGGCGGTGACGCTCCACTACGCCGACGAGCAGATACCCGAGATGAAGCTCGGGACGCTGTCGGCCTGGCGGATCGAGGACACCGACGACACCGCGCTATCCGCCTGGGGCTGGGCGCTCAGCGGCGACGGCGAAGCCGGCCGGCACTGGCTCCCCCGCGCCCGGGGAGTGGCGGTCGACACCGAGGGCGGCACCCGCTTCCGGGGACGGAAGACCGCCCTCCGTCGCATCGTCGACTGGATCGACGGTGCGACGGCGGTCACCGGTCCACTGATCGTCACCGGGTCACCCGGCGTCGGCAAGTCCGCGGTCCTGGGACGGGTCGTCACCACCGCCGACCGACAGATCCGCGCCACGCTTCCCGCCGACGACGTCGCCGTCACCGCCACGGTCGGCTCCGTCTCGTGCGCCGTGCACGTCAAGGGCAAGACCGCCGACGAGGTGGCGACCGAGATCGCCCGCGCGGTCGCCGTCGACCTGCCGGCCGCGCCCGCCGACCTGGTCCCGGCGGTACGCCGACGACTGGAGCGTCGGCCCGTCCCCTTCGCTCTGGTCGTCGACGCGCTCGACGAGGCCGTGGACCCCGGCCACGCCCGCCAGATCATCGACGAGATCCTGCTGCCGATGGCACAGGAGTGCGGCCGGTACGGTGCCCGGGTCGTGGTCGGCACCCGCCGCTCCGACGACCGTGGTGACCTCATCGCCTGCTTCGGCGACCAGGCCGAGTTGATCGACCTGGACACCTCCGAGTACTTCGCCGAGTCCGATCTCGTCAACTACGCCGAGGCGACGTTGCAACTCCTCGGTGCCGAGAGGCCCGCCAACCCGTACGCCGCACCCGGTGCCGCCGCGCCACTCGCCCGTCGCATCGCGGCCCTGGCCAAGGGGAACTTCCTCGTCGCCGGTCTCGTCGCACGGGCGCACGCGTTGCGCGACATCGACGCGGTCGACCCCGCCACCGTGTCGTTCACGGCGACCGTGGCGTACGCGTTGGACGCGTACCTCGCGGGTCTGCCGGCGGCGGGTTCGACCTCGGCCCGGCTGGCTCTCACCGCACTGGCGTACGCCGAGACCCCGGGGCTGCCGCTCGCCCTGTGGCAGACGGCGGTGACGGCGTTGGGCGGTGGGGTCACGGAGGCGCAACTGCTAGCGTTCGCCCGCACCTCGGCGGCGAACTTCCTGGTCGAGACCGGTGGCGGGGCGCAGCCCGCGTACCGGCTGTTCCACCAGGCCCTCAACGACGCGTTGCTGGCCGAGCGCGACGCCCGCGACGCACGACGCGAGGACCAACGCCGACTGGTCTCCGCGTGGGTGGACCGGGCCGCCGCCGACGGCTGGGACCGTGCCCCCGACTACCTCCTCCGGTCGCTGCCACCACACGCCGCGCGGGCCGGGCTCGTGGACCGGTTGCTCGCCGACGAGGGCTACCTGCTCCACGCACACCTGGATCGCCTGCTCACCGTGGTCGACACGGAACAGCTCCCGACGGCCCCACTGCCGCAGGCCCGAGCCCGCCTGCTGCAACGCACCCCGCTGGCGGTCGCGGCGGAACCGGCCGAACGGGCCGCGCTCTTCTCGGTCGTCGATCGCCTCGACGGTCTGCGCAGCGGGATCACGGCGGCACAGGCCCCTTACCAGGCGCGGTGGGCGCACACACCGCCCCGCCAGGAACGCAGCGTGTTGGACGGCCACTCGCAGGCCGTCTACGACGTCGCCGCCATCGAGATCGACAACCGACGGCTCCTCGCCTCCGTCGGTGACGACGGCACCCTCCGGCTCTGGGACCCCCTGACCAACCAGGTCGAGTCGGTCTTCACCTGCCACGACGACACGGTCCGTGGGGTGTGCGCCGTCCGCACCGGTGCCGGCGAGGTGCTGATCGCCACCGCCGGCCACGACGGCACGGTGGGGCTCTGGGAACCACGGTCCGGCCACCGTCGGCACGAGCTGCGCGGGCACGACGACTGGGTACGCAACATCTGCGCCATTCCGCTGCCGACGGGTGACCTGCTCGCCTCGGCCGGCGACGACCGGACCGTCCGCGTGTGGGACCCGGTGAGCGGCACCCAGCGGTACGAGTTGACCGGCCACGCCGGCTGGGTGACGGCGGTGACGTACGTGCCGGCCGCCGGCCGCCACCTGCTCGCCTCGACCGGCTACGACGGCGTGATCCGGATCTGGGAGCCGACCGTCGACGACCGGCCGACTCTGACCCTCACCGGTCACGTCGGCTGGGTCACGACTCTCTATGCGGTCCGGACGCCCGACGGCACGCTGCTCGCCTCGGCCGGATACGACGGCACGGTCCGCCTCTGGGATCCGCTGACCGGCCGGCAGGTGCAGGTCCTCGAAACCGGCGGGCCGCTCACCGACCTCTGCACGGTCGAGGTCGATGGGGGGCTCCTGCTGGTGTCCACCGGCGAGGACGGACTCATCCGGCTGTGGGAGGTGCCGACCTGGGCCAGCCGCCCCAGCCTGCGGGGACACGCGAACTGGGTCCGCGCGGTGTGCGAGCTGCGCACGGCGAAGGACCGGATGCTCGCCACCGCCGGAGACGACGGCACCGTACGGCTGTGGGATCCGGCGGGCGGCCAGCCGGACACGGTCGCCGACCAGGACCGCTTCGGTCCGGTCGCCGCCCTCTGCCCGGTGCCCGGCACGCAGGGGGTCCTGGTCGCCTCGGGTGGTGTCGACGGCCGGGTACGTGTCTGGAACGCCGGCACCGGCGAGCGGGTGCGGGAGTTCACCACGTCGGGCGGGCCGGTCAACGCCATGTGCGCGATCGCGGACGACGAGGAGCCGCTCATCTTCACGGCTCAGGACGACGCCACCGTCGGGTCGTGGGGCTCCCGGGACGATCAGCCGGTGCACGAGATGAGCGAACACCACGCCCCCGTCGCGGCGGTCTGCCCGCTCGTGGTCAACGGCGAGACGGTGATCGCCTCGGCCGGCGACGACCAGGCCATCCGGCTGTGGCATCCGCACACCGGCTCGGTGCGCGGGGTCCTGCTCGGACATGTCACGCGGGCGTGGGTGACGGCCCTGACCACGGTGACCTGGCCCGGTATCGAGGCACTCGCCTCGGCGGACAAGAGCGGCACCGTGATGCTCTGGGCCGGCGGGGACACCCCGATCTGGACCCGACAGGGTCATCAGGACGCGGTGACCGCGCTCTGCGCCGTCCCGGTGGCCGGCCGCCCGATGCTCGTCTCCGCCAGCGCGGACCACTCGATCCGGATGTGGGACGCCGAGTGGGGCGAGCCGGTGCGGTGGTTCACCGGGCACACCGCAGCCGTCACCGGCCTGAGCCTCGTCCGGATCGGCGGTCGTGACCTGCTCGCCTCGACCAGCAGGGATCGCACGGTGCGGATCTGGGACCCGGCCACGGGTCGACTGGGCCGCACCATCCCCGTCTATCACCCGGCGCTCGCCTGCTGCACCGTGGAGGACACGCTGCTGGTGGGGCTGGATCAGGGACTGCTCGCGTTGGCCGTCACCGGCTGACGCCCGATCGGGCTGGTGGGCGATACTGGGTTTGAACCAGTGACCTCTTCCGTGTCAAGGAAGCGCGCTCCCACTGCGCCAATCGCCCGTGGAGACCGCCGGCACCAGAGGTGCGGGCGGACTGCGAGCGGACGACGGGATTCGAACCCGCGACCCTCACCTTGGCAAGGTGATGCGCTACCAGCTGCGCTACGTCCGCGTGCCCCCGCGAAGTGCCGGGGACGCGCCAACTCTACCCGATGACAAGATCGCTCGATCGGCCACCCCACTTCCCGGAGTGATTGTGCCGGTCACCGTCGGGGTACAGACCTTCCCGACAGCACACCCGCGCCCCTGGAAGAAGGAGGCTGTCATGGGTATCGGAACCAGTGTTTTCCTGCTCGCGCTCGGCGCGATCCTCACCTTCGCGGTCAACGCCAGCATCGGTGGTCTCGACCTGGACGTGGTCGGCTGGATCCTGATGGCCGCCGGCGTACTCGGTCTGATCATGACCACCCTGGTCTGGGGACGCCGCCGCCAGGTGGTCGCCACCGAGCAGCCGGCCGAGTACCGCCGGGTCGAGGAGCGCCGGGACGTCGCGCCGCCGCTGTGAGCGGCGCCCGACGATCGGCGCGGCGGCCGAGGGAGCTGATCGGTCGCCCGGCACACATGACGATGGCGGCCACCGGGAACGGTGGCCGCCGTCGCTGTCCGCACTAGGGCCTGGTCCGGTTCAGGATGCCGTTCAGATAGAGCCCCTCCTGGCAGGTCCCGGGCGTGGCGGCACCGACCGGGGTGCCGGGTTGCCGGCACTCGACCGTGAGGGTCACCCGCGATCCGGCGGGTACCCGGATCGGGGTGACCGAGTGGTAGTCCTGGTTACGGAAGTTCTCCAGGCCGTAGGTGACCACCCGCACGTCGTCGGCGGTGATGGTCAACGTTCCGGTGTCCCCCTGCGGGTTGTCGACCAGGAAGTCCGTGAGCAGGAGGACCCGGTTGCGGGGCACGGTGTAGCTGCGGGACGCCGTGCTGCCGGGGCTGGTCCGCAACGTCAGCGCGGTGGCGAACTGTCCACCGCCGGTCGCGGCCGCCGGGGTTGGCGACGGACTCGACGGCGGGGCGGCGGGGTTCTCGGCGCGTTCCTGCGCGACGGCCTGTGCCCGGCGGGCGTACGTGGCCCGGTCGGCCTGGACCTGCACCGCCTCCCGGGTGGGGGTCTGTAGGGCGCGTTCCAGCTCCGGCTCGGGCCGGATCGCCACCACCCGG
The DNA here is from genome assembly GCF_004307965.1 of Verrucosispora sp. SN26_14.1. Classification (NCBI taxonomy): domain Bacteria; kingdom Bacillati; phylum Actinomycetota; class Actinomycetes; order Micromonosporales; family Micromonosporaceae; genus Micromonospora; species Verrucosispora sp. SN26_14.1. The sequence continues at coordinate 45,955 of NZ_SISL01000010.1, forward strand.
GCACTGACCACGGCCACCCCGATGTCGGCCAGCCGTGCCTCGGTGGCCAGCGCGTCGGAGACCGCCTCGCGGACCGGTGCGACGGTGGTCAGCGCCTCGGCCAGCGGCACCCGGGCGAGCAGGTCGAGGGCGGGTTGCTGGGCCAGCTCGGCGAGCAGGGTGGCCACCTGGTCCAGCGGGCGGGCCCGCGCCCTGCCGGTGCGCGGGTCGACCGAGAAGTCGAGCCGACCGGCGGCCAGCGCCGGGTCGGCGACCCGGTAGGTGACGGTGGCCTGCACGGTGATGTCGGCGAAGTCGCCGGTGCGGGCGTGGAAGAGCAGCGGCAGCTCGCGGTCGTCCACCGGCACCTCGCTGAGCACGGCGCGCAGCGGGCGGTACCAGAAGGACTGGCCCACTCCCTCCCGGCGGACCCGACCGCCCACGTGCAGACGCACCCAGCTGGTCGGGGTGCCGCGCAGGTGGCGCAGGAACAGTCGCCTCGTCACGTCGGCCATGACTCTCGCCTCCCTTTGTCGTCTACACGACGATAAAGGGTCTGCTACTTTGTCGTCAAGGTGGTGATAAAGAGATGGCCGAGTACCCGCCCTTCGCGGTGACCGCAGACCTGGTCGTGCTGACCGTGCGCGCGGAGCAGCTCTGCGTCCTGCTGGTCCGACGCGGCATCGAGCCGTACCTGCACAGGTGGGCGCTGCCCGGCGGGTTCGTCGGGATCGACGAGGACCTGGCCGCCGCCGCCACCCGGGAACTGGCCGAGGAGACCGGCCTGGCCGAGCCGGCCGGACACCTGGAGCAGCTCGGCACGTACGGCCGTCCCGGCCGGGACCCGCGCGGCCGGGTCGTCACCGTGGCCTGGCTGGCGCTCCTGCCCGACCAGGCCACCCCGGTGGCCGGCACGGACGCCGCCTCGGCCGACTGGTTGCCGCTGGCGCGCCTCTCCCCCGGTCAGCTCGCCTTCGACCACGAGCGGATCCTGGCCGACGGGCTGGAACGGGCTCGGGCCAAGCTGGAGTACACCCCGCTGGCCGCCGCGTTCTGCCCACCCGAGTTCACGGTGGCGCAGCTCCGGGCGGTCTACGAGACGGTCTGGGGGACATCCCTCGACCCGCGCAACTTCCACCGCAAGGTGACCAGCACACCGGGCTTCCTGGTCCCGGTCGGCCGCTCCACCGAGGGCGAACGCGGCCGACCGGCCCAACTGTTCCGGCGCGGCCCGGCCGCGATGCTGTACCCGCCGATGCTGCGACCCGACCCACCCCGCACCAGCAGGGGCTGACGCCTCCGGTCCTCAGCGCCCGGACCCGGGCCCGGCGGTCTCCGGCGTACACCCGTGCGCCTCAGACGTGCGACGCCCCCGCAGCCGGATCCGGGCACGCGACCGGGCACTGTCGTTGCCGCCGGAGGGCGGCAGCACCGGTCCGGGCAGCAGGCGGGACGGCGGGGCCGTCGGATCGGCCGGGTCCTCCGAGGTGGGACCGGCCGACGGCGGGTCACCCGAGGTGGTCGGGCCGCCCGAGGGCGGGTCACCCGACTCCGTCGGGCCGCCCGAGGCGGTCGGATCGGTCGAGGCGGTCGGGTCGGTGGACTCCGACGGGTCCGGCGTGGTGCCCGGGTCGGTGGAGATGCTCGGATCGGCCGAGGTCGTCGGGGAGGACGGCGCGTCGGTCGGCGACGGCGAGGGCGACGGCGAGGGCGAGGGCGAGGGCGAGGCGGTCGGCGGCGACGGGCTCGGCGAGGGGGTGGGCCTCGGCGTACGGCTCGGTGCCGGGATGGGTGCGGGCACCGGGGCCGGCGTGGTGGCGGGCGGTCGGGGCGCCGGGATCGGAGCCTGTCTGTTTTACACATCT
>NZ_SISL01000100.1:0-16285 GCF_004307965.1 Verrucosispora sp. SN26_14.1
CCGTGCGGCAGGCGGTCGCCGCCGGCGAGGCCGCCATCCGCGCCCACGGCGACCTGCGCAGCTCGCAGGTCTACCCCAAACCGCACCCGACCACGGCGGCGCTGCTCGACAACCCCGAGACGGCCCGGATCCGCGAGGTCATGGCCAGCCTGCGCGGGGAAGCCTGATGGTGCTCGGCGAGGTCGTCGGCAAGGTGTGGGCGGACCGCATCCTGCCCTCGCTCCAGGGCCGACGCCTCGTCCTGGTCCGGGTCCGGCCCGACGGCTCCGAGCTGGTCGCCGTCGACCCGCTCAACGTCGGCGTCGGCACCACCGTGCTGGTCGTCACCGACGAGGCAGCCGCCTCGGTGACCGGCGAGTCCACCGTCGACGCCGCCGTGGTCGCCCTGGTGGCCGATCCCGGCACCGCCGAAGCCCCCGACCCCGCGCCCACCACGTCCTGACCGAAAGGCACGCCTGTGATGACCGACGGGCTCTGGTCCCCGAGTCTGCTCGCCGGCCGACCGGCCGGCGAGCCGACCGTCCTGCCGAACTTCGTCGACGGCGTATTCGACACCTCCGGCACGCGCTTCGCCAAGGTCTCCCCGGTGACCGGCGAGACCATCCGCTACGTCGCCGAGGCCGACCGGTCCACGGTGGACGCCGCGGTGGCCGCCGCCCGCTCGGCGCTGCGGGGACCCTGGGGCCGGATGGGGGAGCGGGAGCGGGCCGCGATCCTCTACCGGGTCGCCGACGAGCTGGAACGCCGCTTCGACGACCTGGTGGCGGCGGAGGTCGGTGACACCGGCAAGTCCATCTCACAGGCCCGCACCCTCGACATCCCCCGTGGCGCGGCGAACTTCCGCGCGTTCGCCGAGATCGTGTCGACCACCCCGACGGAGTCCTTCACGACCCCGACCCCCACCGGCGGACGCGCCCTGAACTACGCCGTACGCAAACCGGTCGGTGTGGTCGCGGTCATCGTGCCCTGGAACCTGCCGCTGCTGCTGCTGACCTGGAAGGTGGCCCCGGCCCTCGCCTGCGGCAACACCGTGGTGGTCAAACCCTCCGAGGAGACGCCGTCGTCGGCGACACTGCTGGCCGAGGTGATGGCGGCGGCCGGAGTGCCCGACGGTGTCTTCAACGTCGTGCACGGCTTCGGACCCGACTCGGCGGGGGAGTTCCTGACCCAGCATCCGGACGTCGACGCGATCACCTTCACCGGCGAGTCGGCCACCGGCCAGACGATCATGCGGGCGGCGGCCGACGGCGTGAAGGCGGTCTCCTTCGAACTGGGCGGCAAGAACGCCGGCCTGGTCTTCGCCGACGCCGACCTCGACGCCGCGATCGAGGGCTCGGTGCGCTCCTCGTTCACCAACGGCGGCCAGGTGTGTCTCTGCACCGAACGACTGCTCGTGCAGCGACCGGTGTTCGACGAGTTCGTGAGCCGGCTCGCCGCCCGCGCCGACGAGCTGACCTTCGGCTGGCCCGCCGACGAGGCGACGGCGAACATGCCGCTGATCTCCCACGCCCACCAGGACAAGGTGCTCGGCTACTACGACCTAGCCCGGACCGAGGGCGCCACGGTGCTCGCCGGCGGTGACATACCGACCTTCGCCGACGCCCGCGACGGCGGCGCCTACGTCCGTCCCACCGTCCTGACCGGCCTGGGGCCCGACGCCCGCGTCAACCGGGAGGAGGTCTTCGGCCCGGTCTGCCACGTGGCGCCGTTCGACGACGAGGACGAGGCGTTCGACCTGGCCAACGACAGCGACTACGGCCTGGCCGCCACCGTCTGGACCCGCGACGTGGGCCGCGCCCACCGGGCCGGCACGCGCCTGGAGACCGGCATCGTCTGGGTCAACACGTGGTTCCTTCGGGACCTGCGCACCCCGTTCGGCGGGGCCAAGGCCTCCGGTGTCGGCCGTGAGGGCGGCACCCACTCCCTGAACTTCTACTCCGAACTGACAAACGTCTGTGTGGATCTGTCATGAGTGATGTCGCCCGGTCCGCCCGACTGCTGCGGACCGCCTACGAGACGCGTACCCCCGTCGCGCCGCTGCGCGGCGACCTGATCCCGGTCGGCGACGTCGACGCCGCATACCAGGTGCAGCAGGCACAGGTCGCCGAGTGGGAGGCGGCGGGTCGCCGCCGGGTCGGCGCGAAGATCGGCCTGACGTCCTCCGCCGTCCAGCAGGCCTTCGGCGTCTATCAGCCCGACTTCGGGGTGCTCTTCGCCGACATGGCGGTCCCGGACGGCACCGAGATCGACGTCGGTCGGCTGCTGCAACCCCGGGTGGAGGCCGAGGTCGCCTTCGTGCTCGGCGCCGACCTGACGTTCACGCAAGTGACACCCGCCGACGTGATCCGGGCCACCGACCACGTCCTGCCCGCGATCGAGATCGTCGACTCCCGGATCACCGGCTGGGACATCTCCATCGTGGACACCGTCGCCGACAACGCCTCCTCCGGACTCTTCGTGCTCGGCAACCAGCCCCGCACGCTGGCGGACGTCGACCTCCGACTGGCCGGGATGGTCCTCGAACACGCCGGTGAACCGGTCTCGGTCGGGGCGGGCGCCGCCTGTCTCGGCAATCCCGTGCACGCGGTGGCCTGGCTCGCGCAGACCCTCGCCGGCGCGGGCACTCCGCTGACCGCCGGGGACATCGTCCTGTCCGGCGCACTCGGACCGATGGTGCCGGTCACCGCCGGGGCGACGTACGAGGCGCGGATCTCCGGCCTGGGCTCGGTCCGGGCCTGCTTCAGCCCGGGGGAGACGGCATGACCGGGGTGGCCGTGATCGGGCCGGGAAACATCGGCACCGACCTGATGATCAAGGTTCTGCGCCTGTCGGAGTCGCTGCGGATGACGGCGATGGTCGGCGTCGACCCGGCCTCCGACGGCCTCGCCAGAGCCCGCCGGCTCGGCGTGGCCACCACCGCCGACGGGATCGACGGGCTGCTGACGATGCCGGAGTTCGCCGACGTCGGCGTCGTGTTCGACGCCACGTCGGCCGGATCGCACCGCCGCCACGCCGCACTGCTGCGCGAGCACGGCCGGCTGGTGGTGGACCTGACCCCGGCCGCCGTCGGCCCGTACGTAGTGCCGCCGGTCAACCTCGACGAGCACCTCGACGCGCCCAACGTGAACATGGTGACCTGCGGCGGGCAGGCGACCGTCCCCGTCGTCGCCGCCGTCGGCCAGGTGACACCCGTGCACTACGCGGAGATCGTCGCGTCGATCGCCTCCCGGTCGGCGGGCCCCGGCACCCGGGCCAACATCGACGAGTTCACCGAGACGACGGCGCGGGCGATCGAGGTCGTCGGCGGCGCCCGCCGTGGCAAGGCGATCATCGTGTTGAACCCGGCGGAACCACCGATGATGATGCGCGACACCGTCTACTGCCTCTGCCCCGACCAGGACGTCGACCAGGACGCCGTCACCGCGTCGATCGAGACCATGGTCGCCACCGTCGCCGGATACGTGCCCGGCTACCGGCTGAAACAACGCGTGCAGTTCGACCACGTCGACACGTACGTGCCCGCGCTGGGCACCCGGTTCACCGGCGTACAGGTGTCGGTGTTCCTGGAGGTGTCCGGTGCCGGGCACTACCTGCCCGCGTACGCCGGCAACCTCGACATCATGACCTCCGCCGCACTGCGCACGGCGGAACGGATGGTCGAATTCCGCACCGATCGGAAGGTGCCGGCATGACCCGGCTCTATCTGCAGGACGTGACACTGCGCGACGGCATGCACGCCGTCCGGCACCAGTTCACCGTCGACCAGGTCCGCACGATCGCCGCCGCCCTCGACGCGGCCGGGGTCGCGGCGATCGAGGTCGCCCACGGCGACGGCCTGGCCGGCTCCAGCGTCAACTACGGGCACGGCGCCGCATCCGACGCGGACTGGATCGCCGCGGCGGCCGAGGCGGTCACCACCGCGAGACTGACCACCCTCCTGCTGCCCGGCATCGGCACCATCGCCGACCTGAAGGCCGCCCGCGACCTGGGCGTGACCAGCGTACGGATCGCCACGCACTGCACCGAGGCGGACATCTCGGCGCAGCACATCGGATGGGCGCGCGACAACGGCATGGACGTGTCCGGGTTCCTGATGATGGCGCACATGAACGACCCGGTGGCGCTGGCGACCCAGGCGAAGCTGATGGAGTCCTACGGCGCGCACTGCGTCTACGTCACCGATTCCGGCGGCCGGCTGCTGACCCGCGACGTCGCCGAGCGCGTCGACGCGTACCGCCAGGTCCTCGATCCGGCCACGCAGATCGGCATCCACGCGCACCACAACCTCTCCCTCGGCGTGGCCAACAGCGTCGCCGCCGTGGAGCACGGCACCACCCGGATCGACGCCTCCCTGGCCGGGCACGGCGCCGGCGCCGGCAACGCCCCCCTGGAGGTGTTCGCCGCCGTCGCCGAACTCCACGGCTGGGACCACGGCTGCGACGTGTTCGCGCTGATGGACGCCGCCGACGACCTGGTCCGGCCGGTGCAGGACCGGCCGGTCCGCGTCGACCGGGAGACGCTGAGCCTCGGCTACGCCGGGGTCTACTCCAGCTTCCTGCGCCACGCCGAGCGGGCCTCGCAGCGCTACGGGATCGACGTCCGCTCGATCCTCGTCGAGTTGGGTCGCCGCCGCATGGTCGGCGGACAGGAAGACATGATCGTCGACGTCGCCCTCGACCTGGTCGCTGCCACCGACCGGACCACCGCGACCGGAGGAAGCCGATGAGCACCACCGACCACCTCGCCCGACGCCTCGACGACGCGGCGACCAGCCGTACCGCGATCCCGCAGATCGGCACCGACGCCGAGCTGGACGTACCCACCGCCTACCGGGTGCAGCAGGCCGTGGTCGCCCACCGCCTCTCGCGCGGCGAGCGTCCCGTCGGCCTGAAGCTCGGGCTGACCAGCCGGGCCAAGATGGCACAGATGGGCGTCGACGAGGTCATCTGGGGCCGGCTCACCGACGCCATGCGCATCCCCGACGGCGGCACGCTCCGGCTCTCCGCGCACCTCCACCCCAAGGTCGAGCCGGAGGTCGCCTTCCTCGTCCACGGCGGCGCGATCACGGCGGTCGCGCCGGCCCTCGAGGTCATCGACTCCCGGTACGTCGACTTCCGCTTCACCCTGCCCGAGGTCATCGCCGACAACACCTCGGCCAGCGGTTTCGTCCTCGGTGCCTGGCAGCCGGTGCCGGACGGGATCGACAACCTCGGTGTGCTGATGGAGGTCGACGGGCGACCCGTCCAGATCGGATCCACCGCCGCGATCCTCGGCGATCCCCGCCGGGCACTCGCCGAGGCGGTCCGGCTCGCCGCCGCCAGCGGCGTGGAACTGGCCGACGGTGCGGTCCTGCTCGCCGGCGCGGCCACCGCCGCCGTGCCGCTGCGGGCCGGATCACACGTCCGGGTCACCGTCGACACGCTCGGCACCGCGTCCCTGCGGGTCGCGTCGTGACCCCGCCCCGAGAGAACGGCGCACGACACGACGGTGTGGTGCCCGGCAAGGCCACGCCGCGCGGCCGGTTCCCGCATGTCAAGGTCGCCGGTGACCTGATCTTCGTCTCGGGTACGTCCAGCCGCCGGCCGGACAACACGATCGTCGGTGCCGCGGCGGACCCGATGGGCGTCACGGACCTCGACATCCGCGCGCAGACCCGCGCCGTCATCGACAACATCCGCGACATCCTGCACTCCGTCGGGGCCGACCTCGACGACCTCGTCCAGCTCACCACCTACCTGGTGAGCATGAACGACTTCGGCGGCTACAACGAGGTCTACGCCGAGTACTTCGACGAGACCGGCCCCACCCGCACCACCGTCGCCGTGCACCAGCTTCCCCACCCGTACCTGCTCATCGAGATCCAGGCGGTGGCCCGACGGCGGTCCTGACCTCGACCGGGTGGGCGACCTCGTCGGGCTTGCCGGGCCGGCCGTCCCGCAGCCGGCCCGGCACCCGAGCGGTCAGGCGAAGGTGCGACGGGCCCAGGTGCGGAAGTCGGTGGTGGGCAGGCCGAGTGCCTGGGCGATCTCCGGTCGGGCGGGGGTGCCGTTCTCGTTGATCTGCTCGACAGTCCTGATCATGAATGGTGGCAGGCCGCGCGTCACCGCCTCCTGCGGGGTGAGGACCGGCGCGGTGACGGTCCGGCCGGTCACCTCGCTGAGGATCGCGGCGACCTCGGTCATGGTGCGCATGTCGCCGGCGAGTTCCACCTCCTTGCCGTCGAGCGTGCCCGGTCCGGTGAAGGCGGTCGCTGCGGCGGCACCGATGTCGTCGACGGCGATCCAGGCGATGCGAGTGTCCTCGGCGAAGCCGGTGACGATGGTGCCGCTGGACCAGTCGCCGAACAGGAAGGACTTCTCCAGCAGGTTCTCCATGAAGGTCGCGGGCTTGAGGACGGTCCAGCGGGCGAATCCGCCGGTGCGGACCAGTTCGTCGATCTCCGCCTTGCTCTCCCAGTAGTGCCGGTCCCAGCGGCCCTCGGCCCAGCCCGGCTGGTTGCGGTGGAAGTCACCGGCACCGGCGACGCTGCTGTGGACGAACTGCGGCACCCCGGCCCTGCGTGCGGCCTCGACGAGGTGCCGCCCCCGGCGCAGTTCGGCATCGCCCTGCAGATCGGTGAGATCCGGGAAGGGGATGGAGAAGACGCCGTCCACTCCGCGTGCTGCGGCGAGGAGCGAGGCGGGGTCGTCCAGGTCGCCCCGGACCAGTTCGGCGCCGCGTTCGCGGAGGGCGAGTGCGGTGGCGGCGGTGGTGTCGCGGACCAGGGCGCGTACCGCGACGCCCCGGTCGAGCAGGGCCCGGGCGGTGGCGCCGCCCTGCTTGCCGGTGGCACCGATGACAAGGACGGCCATGTCTCCTCCTCGGAACAAGTGGGGTGGCACCCCACTTCATGTCGGCTACGATATGGGGGCACACCCCACTTATCCAAACGGCAGGCGATGAGAGCTGACGCACAACGCAACCGCGCGCTGATCGTCACGGCGGCCAGCGAGGCGGTCGCCCGGGACGGCGCGTACGCGTCGCTGGAGGAGATCGCCCGAGCCGCCGGCGTGGGCTCGGCGACCCTGCACCGGCACTTCCCGTCCCGCTGGGCGCTGCTGGAGGCGGTCTTCCACGACCGCGTCGAGGCGCTCTGTGCCCGCGCCGGCGACCTGTCGACCGGGCCGGACGCCCGCGAGGCACTGACGACCTGGCTGTGCGAGCTGGCGGTCTACAGCACGACCACCCGCGGCCTGGTCACCTCCCTGCTCAGGGCGCCACAGGAGAGCGAGTCCTGCTCCGCGATGCTCGTGGCGGCCGGCGAACCGCTGCGGCGTCGCGCCGCCGAGGAGGGGACCGTGCGCGCGGACGTCGAGATGATCGACCTGGTGACCCTCGTCAAGGCGATCGCACTGGCAGCGGAATCCACAAGCGCGACCGAGGCGGAGCGGTTGGTGCGACTCGCCCTGGAAGGAATCAGCCCCTCCCGGCGGTGAACGACCCTCAGGTGTTCATCAGCGAATCGCGCAGATGTCGTACCGCATAATGGGCGCGCGATTTGACCGTACCGGCGGGAATGCCGAGCGCGGCGGCGGCCTCGTCGACGGAATGGCCATGCACGTACAGTTCCACCAGGACGGACCGGTGGGTGGCGCCGAGTTCGCCGACGGCGCGTCGCAGCGTGAGTGACGCGATCGCCGTCTCCGCCGCGTTGACCGAGTGCGCGAGGTCCGCCTCGACGATGCCGACCTCGACGGGCCGTCTCTGCCGCCTGCGGTACGCGTCGATCGCGAGACGCCGCGCGACGGTGAACAGCCAGCGCCGTTGCGGCTCCGGGCCCGGCGGCATCTGGTCCAGACTGCGCCAGGCCCGGAGCATCGTCTCCTGCAGCAGGTCCTCGGCGGTGCAGAGGGACCCCGGTGGGGTCAGCCTCCGCAGGTAGTGCAGCAGCGCGCCACCGTTGTCGCGGTGCAGGTCCCGCATGAGATCCTCGGTGGCGGTGACTGTCGACATCGAATTCCCCGTCCAGTTCCAACGCGTCGGGGAAAGCGTACGAGGTGCCTCTTAATTTCTACTTTATTGCCACTCGGTTGACCATTCCACTATTTCGGAAACTGCGCTGAAAGGGCGTCACGCAGTCCGGCACGCGCCGACACGCCGAGCTTCGGGAAGATGCGATAGAGATGGGCGCCGACCGTGCGGTGGGAGATATAGAGGCGCTCGGCGATCTGCTTGTTGGTGAGGCCGCTGGCGGCCAGTCCCGCGATCTCCAGCTCCTGACTGGTCAGACCGCCGAGACCGGTGGCCGGTTCCTCGGCGACGACCGGTCGGTAGCCGGTGGCGCGCAGCTCGGCTGCGGTACGGGCCAGCCACGGCTCGGCGCCCATCGCGGCGAAACCGTCGCGGGCCGCGAGGAGATGAGGACGGGCTGCCGACGGATCCCGATGACGACGCAGCTTCTCGGCGTAGGCGAGCCGGATCCGCGACGCCTCGTACAGCCAGCGCTCCGAAGCCGGATCGTCCAGGGTCTGCGCGAGCCGGGCGGCGGCGTCGTCGCCGTCGCTCACGAGCGCGTCGACGCCGTGCTGCAGCAGCCGCATGCGGGTCGACAGGGCGGCCACGTCCGCCTCGCGCATGGCCTCGGCGTGCGCCCGGGCCTCGGCGGTACGCCCGGTCCGGACGGCGGCCTCCACCAGGTCGAACATCACATACGTGCAGTTCGGCACGTACGGGGCGAGGACACCGGGAGGACTGGAAGCGGCGGCGTGCCGGTACGCGGACTCGAAGTCGCCCTGTGCGGCGGCGGCCAGCGCACGCGGGTGATGGGCGATGGCAGCCGCTCCCGCCACCCCGCGCGGTAGCGCCCAGTGGGTGATCTCGTCGGCCAGCTCGAAAGCCTCGCCGGACCGGCCCCGACCGGCCGCGACGATCGCGCGGTTGTACAGGAAGTACCACTTCAGGAACCCCAGACCGCTGTCACCGCAGACCTGCTGCGCCTCGACGGCCAACTCCTCGGTCTCGTCCCACCGGCCGGTGAGGAACCCGTCCAGACAGAGGTGCATCATCGCGGCCAACTGCCGCCGTGGTGCCCCGCCTTCGCGTCCCTGCTGCACGAGTCGCCACGAGTACTCGCGGTTCTCGCCCAACCGGTCCAGATAGACCGAGGCGGTGCCGATCCGCATGGCCCGGGTCAGATCCTCCTCCTCGGGCAACGACGCGATCAGCGCCTCCAGGTCCGCCACCGCCGCGGCACCGGTGCGCACCGGATCGGGGAAGGTCCTGCTCATCACCGAGAGGAGGTCGCTCGGACCCGGCGTGAACATCCCGAGAAGTCGATGGAAGACGGCCCAGTGGTCGGGACTGCCGGCATACCAGGACAGCAACAGCAGCGTGTGCATGGCCTCGTCGAGCGCCGGATCGTCCGCGCGCCAGCCGTGCTCGCCCGTCTCGATCGCGCCGGCGAGCAGACGGTGTGCGGTGTGCACGTCGCCGTCACCATTGATCATCAGCAGGGCCGCAGCGCCGGCGGCGTGCAGCGCACCGGCCGAGCCGACGCTCATCTCCCGCGACCGGGCGAGCAGGGTGGTCGCATCGCCGGAACCGCCGGCCTCCGCACCGATGTACGCCGCCTGCGCCAGTCGCCGTGCGGTGCTCTGCGGAGTGGCGCTCAGTTCGGCCGCACGCATCAGGGCGGCGATGGCAGCCAGCGAGTCGCCCCGCTGCATGACGCGATGGGATGCCTGCTCCAGTTCTGCCGCCACCGCCTCGTCCGGACCGGCGGTGGCGGCGGCCAGATGCCAGCTCCGACGTTCCGGATCGTCCGGCAACGCCTCGGCGATGGCCAGGTGAGCCCGGCACCGCTCCTCGTGCGTGGAGGACGCCACGATCGCCGACTGGATGAGGGGATGCCGGAAGGTGATGCGCCCGGTCGCGTCGTCGACCCGTACCAACTGGTGTCGTTCGGCCGGTGCCAGATGGGTCAGGTCGGTCATGCCGCGCAGGGTGCGGACGTCGCCGCTGCCCTCGAACGTGGCGAGCAACAGCAGCAGCCGGCTGGGCTCGGGCAGACCGGCGATGCGGTTGGCGAAGCCGGCCTGAAGCCGGTCGCTGAGCGGTACGACGTCGGCGAAGGCCGAGGGATGCGCCGCTCCGGCGAGGGTGGCCGGTAACTCGACCAGGGCCAGCGGATTGCCCCGGGCGAGGTCGAGCAGGCGTCGCCGGGTGGGCGACGTCATGGTGGGGAAGTGCGAGTCCACCAGCCTGGCGGAGGCTTCGGTACTCAGCGGCTCGACAGTGACCTCGGTGAGGCCACGACGGTCGAGGAAGCTCTCGGTGCCGGTCCGGAAGGCGGCGATCACGCCGACCGGTGACCTCGCCACCCGCCGGGCGATGAAGCCGAGCGCGACGGCGCTGGACCGGTCGACCCACTGCACGTCGTCCACGATCAGCAGGACGGGCGCCTTCCTGGCGACGGTGGTGAGCAGAGACCGGGCGGCGTTGCAGACCAGCAGTGCCGCAGGCGTCGGGCCGGAGCCGAAACCGAGCGCGACGGTGAGCGCGTCGCGCAGTGCCGGGGGCAGCCGTCGAATCTCGGCGTACAGCGGTAGCAGTAGCTGGTTGAGCGAGGAGTAGCTGACGTCCGCCTCGAACTCCGAGCCGGACGCCCGCAACACCTGAAAGCCGGCGGCCTCGCCCAGGTCCGCCGCCGCGTCCAACAACGCCGACTTGCCGACACCGGGCTCGCCGCGCACCAACCGGACATCCCCGTCGCGCCGTACCGATTGCAGGAAGTGGCCGATGCACGCCAGCTCCACCTCGCGCCCGACCAACAGCTCATGCGATGACGTCACACCCGGAACGACGATCGCGGGCGGTCAGGGTTCAGTCGCCTTGCCGACGGACCTAAGCTGAGAGGCGTGATCATAGGCCGCCCGCGATGCTGATGGGTGCCGGAAATCCGGACGACGGTCCACCCGTACGCTTCGCCGTGCTGGGCCCGGTGCAGGTGTGGCGCGGCGAACGCGAGGTCGACCCGGGATCACGCCAGCAGCGTCTGATCCTCGCGCTGCTCCTGGCCCGCGCCGGCCGGCCGGTCGGCATCACGGACTTCGTCACGCTGTTGTGGGACGAACGCCCACCCCGTAGCGCGGTGAACATCGTCCACCTCCACCTGGGCTCCCTGCGGCGGCTGTTCGAACCCGACCTGCGCCCTCGGACACCCGGACGGTGGCTGGCGAGCGACGCGGCCGGCTACCGCATGATGGTCGACGCGCACGGGCTGGACCTGCTGCGCTTCCGCGACCTGGTGCGTCGGGCGCGGGAAACCGACGACCCCGCTCAGGCGCTGACGACCTACGTACAGGCACTGGAACTCTCGCGCGGGCCGTGCGGCGGCGCTCCGGACCTGCTCAGTCGTCCGGTCGCCGACTTCGAGTCGGTGGACGACGAGTACGCCGACCTGGTGGGTGAGGCCACCGACCTGGCACTGCGTGCGGGAACGGCCCGGCTGGTGCTACCGATGCTGCGGCGCGTCGCCGCGCAGCGTCCGCTGGACGAAGCCGTCCAGGCCAGGTTGCTGCTTACCCTGTCCGCAGCCGGGCAGCAGGCCGAAGCGATCGCCCTGTACCAGGAACTCCGGAGCCGGCTCTCCGACGATCTCGGGATCCATCCGGGCCGCGAACTCCAGGAGGCGTACCGGACGGTCCTGCGGCACGGCGCCCCCGAGATGGCGCCGGGTCGGCGGCCCGACGAGAGCCCGTCAGCGGGCGGCTTCCTCGTCAGTCCGGCCCAGCTACCGCCGGACCTTCCCCACTTCACCGGACGCCAGGACAGCCTGCGCCGGGCGCTCGCGCTCATCCACGGCCGCACCGCCGCCGGGGCACTGCGCATCGTCGTCATCGAGGGCATCCCCGGCGTCGGCAAGACCAGCCTGGCGACCCACCTCGGGTACCGGTTGGCCGACGAGTTCCCGGACGGTCAGCTCTACGCCGACCTCAGGGGCCTGGACCCGGACGCCGCGTTGCCCCCGGGAGAGGTGCTCCAGGCATTCCTGCACGCGCTCGGCGTCCGTGGCCCGGACATCCCGACCAGCGACCTGGCCCGGTCCGGGCTCTACCGCAGTGTCCTGGCGGAGCGTCGGGTGCTGATCGTGCTGGACAACGTCCGCGACGCCGACCAGGTCCGGCCTCTGCTCCCCGGTGCTCCGGGAAGCCTCGTCCTGGTCACCAGCCGCTACTGCCTGGCCGGTCTCGCCGCGACACACGGGGCGCACGTGCTCGCGCTCGACGTCCTGCCGGACGACGAGGCGCGTGAGCTCGTGGTCTCGCGGGTCGGGTCCACGCATGCCCTGGCGGACCGGAAGGCGTTGGACGAGATCGTCGACCGGTGCGCGGGGCTTCCACTGGCACTGGCCGTGGTGGCCGCCCGGGCTCTGGCCCATCCCGAACAGCGGCTGTCGGCCGTCGCGGCCGAACTGCGCGACGCCCAGGGCGGCCTCGACGCGTTCGGCATCGAGGATTCCGACAGCGACCTACGGGCCATCTTCTCCTGGTCCTACCGTGGCCTCAGCCCGTCCGCCGCACGCCTGTTCCGTCTGCTGGCCCTGCATCCGGGCCCGGACGTCACCCTGCCCGCCGCGGCGAGCCTCGCCGGCCTGGCCGTGCAGGATGCCGGCGACGTGGTCGAGGAACTGGCGCGGAGCAGACTCGTCACGGAACGCCGGTCCGGCCGGTACGGCGCCCACGATCTGATCGCCGCGTACGCGCGGGAACTGCTGGCCGGCGCCGGCTCCGACGCGGAGCGTGACGCGGCGGCGGATCGGCTGCTCCGCTACTACCGGCGTGCCGCCCACGCGGCCAACCGCCACATCAATCCCGAGATCGATGCCGAATCGCCCGCCGCGTACGACGGGGTCGTCGACGAGAACCCGACGGACGCCCGGGAGGCCGTCGAATGGTTCGCCGCCGAACGGGACGTGCTGAAAGCCGTCATGCGCCAGGCCAACGACAGCGGTCGGGTGTACGACGCCTGGCAGTTGGAGCTCACGGTGCAGGGCTTCTACCAGCGCGACGGGTGGTGGCAGGAGTGGGCGACCGTGGTGCGCGAATGCCTGGACGCGGCGGAAGGCGCCGGCGACTCGGCAGGTACGGCGAACATGCTGCGCAGCCTGGCCGGCGCCCGCTTCTACCTCGGCGACAGCGCCGCAGCCCTGACCCTGCTCGACCGTGCTCTGGCGATCTTCGTCGAGCTGGGTGACGCGTCCCGGGAGTCGCTGACACTGCGCAACCTCGGCGAGGTCAGTTTCGCGGTCGGTGACCACGATCGGTCCGTCACCTGTCTCCACCAGGCACTGCGTATCGCCGAATCGCTCGGCGAGCAGGTGGCCCAGGTGGACGTGTTGTCCCGTCTCGCCGACACGCAGTACGAACTCGGCGACCGCGCGGAGAGTTTCCAGACCATCGGCCGCGCCCTGGCCATGAGCGAGCAACTCGACCACGGTGTCCGCCGCGGCCAGTGCCACCTCCGGCGCGCGAACCTCTATCTGCGCGAGCGGCGGTACGCCGAGTCCCTGGCGGACTTCGCCGCAGCCGACGAACTGGCCGTGGCCGTCGGCGGCCGGGTGCTCAGGGTCCGGGCGAATCTGGGTCTGGGGGACATCGCCTATGCGATGGATGATCGGCCCGCCGCCCGGACGGCATGGCTGGTGGCGTTGAGCCTGGCCAACGACACGGACCGGGATCAGGAGGCCGCGATCCGGCGCCGCCTGGCGAAGCTGCGCGACGACGCGCCGCCGGACGTGTAAGGAGGGGTCCCCTGCTATACACGAGGCGTTAGCAGGGGACCCCTCCTTACACAACTCCAGCAGCGCTGCGGCGGGCAGCGCCTCAGCGAGCGGTCAGAACGAGTACGCCCGGAAGGACTGGTACTTGCCGGCGGTGAAGGTCCGGAACGTGCCGAGGTTCCACTGGAGGCCGGTGCAGTTGGGCCCGCTGAAGGCGCTGACCTGTTCGACGATGCGTTCCCCGGTGAGCGACGCCGCGGTCGGCGGCATGGCCAGGCAGGTGCCGTCGGGCTCGGCGACGTGCAGCAGCAGCGTGGCGAAGGTGCCCTCGAAGATGCTCAGCCCCGAGGGGGGTACCTCGACGGCGGCCTGCGCGGGCTGAGCGTGCAGAGCGACCGTGGCGGCGATGCCGGCCACGGTCAGGCCCGCGACAGTACGAATTCTCCGGCCCATGGTGGTGCCTCCCTGGATCGATGTCCGTGCGGTGTGGTGTGAGCGCGCCAGGTCAGCCTTTCGCGGGCTCATGGAGATCGGCAACGGTGTGGGTCGATGACTATGTAGACAGAAAATGACGACCCGTGGCGTGAACTTCGTTCGGCGGCATACGTAGCCCGGCGGCGGAGGGTGCCGGGGCATCGGTCGAATGACCTAACCGAGTCGTCCGCAGCCGTCGACCGCCCGACGAGGCGCGCCGGCCGACAGCGACCAGCAGGAGCGGACGATTCCGGCGAAAGGACTCGGCTTCCGGTCGTCCTCCGCGCCGCACCGTTGCTCACGGCAGGCGGATGACTGATTCGGTGAGCGGCCCGGGAGACGACCGTGGACCCATCGACGGCGCCGTTCGTGCCGTCACCGCCCACGTCGAGGAGACAGCCCATGAAGCCCACCATCGTCCTGGTCCACGGCGCCTTCGCCGAGTCCGGCAGTTGGAAGGCAGTGATCAGTCGGCTGCAGGCCGCGGGTCACCGCACCATCGCGGCCGGGAACCCGTTGCGGAGCCTCTCCGGGGACGCCGCCGTGGTGGCCGACCTGCTGGCCACGATCGAGGGTCCGATCGTGCTGGTCGGCCACTCCTACGGGGGTGCGGTCGTCTCCAACGCCGCGACCGGCAACGACAACGTCAAGGCCCTCGTGTACGTGGCCGCCCTGGCTCCGGAGAAGGGCGAGAACGTGCCGGACCTGACCGGCAAGTTCCCGGGCGCCACCCTCGGCGAACACCTCCACGAGGTGCCGCTGCGCGACGGCACCGCCGACGTCTATGTCCGTCCGGAGAGTTACCACGAGCACTTCGCTGCGGACCTCACGCCGGAGCAGGCGGCCCTGGACGCCGCCACCCAGCGGCCGTTCCACACCACCGCCCTCAACGAGGGCTCCGGCGAGCCGGCCTGGAAGACGATCCCGTCCTGGTTCATCTCCCCGGAGCGGGACCTCGCCATCCCGATCGCGGTGTTCCGCTTCATGGCCGAACGCGCCAACGCGCGGGAGGCCGTGGAGGTCGCCGGTGCCTCGCACGCGCTTCCGGTGTCGCAGCCGCAGGCGGTGGCCGACGTCATCCTCCGCGCCGCCGCTTCCGTCTGACCACTCCGTCCGTACCCGAGACCCGGCCCGCTCGGGCCGCTCCCGATCGAGAGGATCCACCCATGAAGATCAACCTTCCGTTCCTGTCCAGGCGCATCGCTCCGTGGACGGCCGTCGCCGCCGGTGTGGCGGTGGCCGCGCTGGTCGCCGGCTCCGCGCAGGCGGTGGCGGGGCACCGGCCCTGGGCCAAGCCCACGGTGGTGCTGGTCCACGGCGCGTTCGCCGACTCGTCGAGTTGGAACGGCGTCATCACGCACCTGAAACGGGACGGCTATCCGGTGGTCGCCGCCCCGAATCCGCTGCGCGGCCTGCACGCCGACGCCGAACACCTGCGCAGCGTGCTGGAGAGCGTGCGGGGCCCGATCGTGCTGGCCGGTCACTCCTACGGCGGATCGGTGATGAGCGAGGCCGCCGACGGCGACACCGACGTCAAGGCACTGGTCTACATCGCGAGCTTCGCCCCGGAGCAGGGGGAGAGCACCTCGGCTCTGGCCGCGAAGTTCCCGGGCGGACAACTGGGCCCGGCCCTGGACTCCGTGCCGGTGTCGATCCCCGGTGCCGGTACGGGCACCGACCTCTACATCAAGCAGGACCAGTTCCGGCGGGTGTTCGCGGCCGACGTCCCACGGAAGGTCACCGACCTGATGGCCGTCACCCAGCGACCGATCACCAGTGCCGCGCTCGACGACACCGCCACCCGGACGGCGTGGAAGTCCATCCGGTCCTGGTTCATGGTGACCACGCAGGACCTGGCCATCCCCGCCGACTCGATGCGGTTCATGGCCAGGCGTGCCGGGTCGCACACCGTCGAGATCACGGCCTCGCACGCGGTCACGGTCTCGCAGCCGAAGCCGGTGGCCGACCTGATCGACACGGCGGCCCGCGCCACCACGCGCTGACCGGCCCACGCTGTTCGCGATACCCGTGCAGTCCGGCGGCGCGCTGGGG
>NZ_SISL01000101.1:0-16042 GCF_004307965.1 Verrucosispora sp. SN26_14.1
CACCGGCGGCACCGGCACCGGCACCGGCACCGGAGGGCGTACCGGCGCTGGCCGCGCGGGGTGTGGTGGTGCGCTACCCGGGCACGGTGGCGGTGCGCGGTGTCGACCTCGACCTGCACCCGGGCCAGGTCGTCGCCCTGATGGGCCGCAACGGCTCCGGGAAGTCGAGCCTGCTCTGGGCGGTGCAGGGTAGCGGCCCCCGACAGGGCGGCACGGTGACCGTGCCCGGCCCGGACGGCGACACAGACCCGAAGACGCTGCCCGCCGCGCTGGCCCGCCGCCGGGTCGGTCTGGTCCCGCAGACCCCCGGCGACCTGCTCTATCTGGAGACGGTGGACGCCGAGTGCGCCCAGGCCGATCGGGAGTCCGAGATGCCCGCCGGCACGTGCCGGGCGTTGCTGGACCACCTCACCCCCGGACTGCCCGCCGACCGGCACCCACGGGACCTGTCGGAGGGACGGCGGCTGGCCCTCGCGCTCGCGGTCCAGCTCACCGCCGCCCCGCCGGTGGTCCTGCTCGACGAGCCCACCCGGGGACTGGACTACCGGGCCAAACGGCAGTTCGCCACCGTGGTCCGGCGGCTGGCCGCGCAGGGTCGGGCGGTCGTCGTCGCCACCCACGACGTGGAACTCGTCGCCAGCCTCGCCGACCGGGTGGTGGTGATGGCCCAGGGCGAGATCGTCGCCGACGGCACCGCCGCCGAGGTCATGCTCGCCTCACCGGCGTTCGCGCCCCAGGTCGCCAAGGTCCTGGCCCCGCAGCCCTGGCTGACAGTCGACCAGGTCACCACGGCACTGGCCCGATCCGGGTCGGCGCGGTGAGCGTGCTGCGGGTCGCCCCGCGTACGGCCGTCATCCTGACCCTGGCCTCCGTCGCCGCGTTCGCCACCTTCACCTGGCCGTTCTTCGTGCCCGCGCAGCCGGAGGCGACGGCGCGGACCACGGAGGCGCCGCTGGTCTTCATCGTCGTCCTGCCGGTCCTGCTCGCCCTCGTCCTGGCCGAACTCAGCTCCGGCGGCATCGACAGCAAGGCCCTGGCGATGCTCGGCGTGCTCGCCGCCGTCAACGCCGCGCTCCGCCCGCTCGGCGCCGGCACCGCCGGGATCGAGACGGTGTTCTTCCTGCTGGTGCTGGCCGGTCGGGTGTTCGGGCCCGGTTTTGGCTTCCTGCTGGGCGCCATCTCGTTGTTCGCCTCCGCGCTGCTCACCGCCGGGGTCGGACCCTGGCTGCCGTTCCAGATGCTGGCCGCCGCCTGGCTGGGGCTCGGCGCGGGGCTGCTGCCGTCCCGGCTGCGGGGGCGGGCCGAGATCGCCGTGCTGGCCGGGTACGGAGCGGTCGCCGCCTACGCGTACGGGCTGCTGATGAACCTCTGGTTCTGGCCGTTCAGCGTCGGCGCGGACACCCAGCTCTCGTACGTCGCCGGTGCGCCGGTGCTGGAGAACCTGCACCGCTTCGCGGTCTTCACCGCCGTCACCTCCACCTTCGGTTGGGACACCGGCCGGGCGGTCACCACCGCCGTCGCGATCGTCCTGGTCGGTCCGGCGGTCCTGGCCGCGTTGCGCCGGGCCGCCCGCCGGGCCGCGTTCGACGCCCCGGTGGCCTTCGCCGCGCCGACGGTCGGCCCGGCGTCGGGTACGCCGACGGTCGACTCCGGGACGGCCACTGCGACGGTCGACTCCGCGTCGGGTGCGCCCGTCGGCGGGCACGGTGTCGGGCCCGACGCGGTGCCGACCGCCCTGCCGGGACGAACCGGGGGCGGTACGCCACCCGAACGATGAGCCGGGGTGCCCGGTCGGCGGACGGGTTTGCCCGGACGCGGTCGGCGGCCGACACAAGGGGTTCCGCGCTGTCCTGACCCCCGTCGCCACGCCCGGTGCACGGCCTCGTCAGGGGCCGCCGACACGTGTAGTGCCTGATCTGTCGCGGAGTGTGGCGACGAGTGGTGGACGTCTGCCCGGATTGCGGTATCCGCAGGTGAGCGTGGGTTACGAGGTCGTAAATCGTGATCTGAGGACGGCTCAGAACCGTTGACGTGGCCTCGCTCACGCTCCTATGGTGAACCACCAGTTCACTCAGTGATCCGATCCGGGCCGGGGGAAGCCCGGCGGATCCCACGCCAGACGACGCTTCCGAGGGATTCGGAGAGTGCCTGCATGACCGTGACAAGAACGACCACCGCCGCGGTGGCCGCCCAGGGCGGACCCGCCGGGCAGGTGGACCCGCCGACACCACGCCGCCGATCCGCCCGACTGGCCGCCGCGAGCAGACGCGGTCGCGATGCCGTCGGTGCCGTCCTCGTGGTGGCGGCGCTCGCCGGCCTGTGGGAGGGGTACAAGGCGGTGGGCCGGGCCGTCGGCGACGTCGTGCCCGGCACCCGGATCGCCTTCCCCGTCGCCACCGACGACCTGTCGATGCCGCACGTGTGGACGATCCTCGGCGCACTCGTCGAACCGGCCCGGCGCGGCGACGCGACCACACTCGGCGTCTATCTGCTCGGCGAGACCAGCGTGACGTTGCGCGAGGCGTTCTACGGCCTGGTGGCCGGCGCGTCGCTCGGACTGCTGCTCGCCGTCCTCTTCCTGAACGTGGTGCCGCTGAGCAAGGGGCTGATGCCTTGGCTGGTGGCGTCGCAGACGGTCCCCCTGGTGGCCATCGCACCGATGATCGTGATCTGGGGCGGCAAGGCCGGCGCACCCCCCTGGGTGGCGGTCACCGGCATCGCCGCCTACCTCGCGTTCTTCCCGGTCACCATCAACACCCTGCGCGGCCTCAAGTCGCCGCCGAAGGTCCAACTGGAGTTCATGCGCAGCGTCGGTGCCGGCCGTTGGCAGGTACTCGGGTGGCTGCGGATGCCCGCGGCGCTGCCCTTCGTCTTCGCCGGCCTGCGCCTCGCGGCGACCGCGAGCGTGGTCGGCGCGATCGTCGGCGAGCTCTCCGCAGGCACCGGCCGGGGCATCGGCCGGGCCATCCTCACCTTCGCCTACTACTACTCCAACGGCCCCGAGAAGTTGTACGCGGCCGTCCTGGTCGCGGCGGCGGCCGGCATCGTCTTCGTGCAGTCCCTGGCACTCATCGAGCGCGTGGCGCTCCGGAACCGGCAGACCCGGTGACCACCCCGTCCGCCTCCACAACTCCTGGAGAGAAGCTGATGTCCGAGGCCGCGATCATTTCCGTGCGAGGAGTCACCAAGCAGTTCACCGGCGGAGACCGCACGGTGACGGCGCTTGAGGACATCGACCTGTCGATCGAGCGGGGCGAGTTCGTGTCCCTGCTGGGTCCCAGCGGTTGCGGCAAGAGCACGCTGCTGCGGATCCTGGCCGACCTCACCGAGCCGACCAGCGGCACGGTGTCGCTCAACGGCAAGACGCCGGCCGCGTCCCGGTTGGACCGGGACTACGGCATGGTCTTCCAGCAGGCCGGACTCTTCGAGTGGCGGACCGTGCAGCGCAACGTCGAACTGCCGTTGCAGGTGGCCGGAGTGGACAAGTCGACCCGGCGGGCCAAGGCCCACGAGATGCTGGAACTGGTCCGGCTCACCGACTTCTCCCGCCACTTCCCCTGGCAGCTCTCCGGCGGCATGCAGCAGCGGGTGGCGATCGCCCGCGCGCTCTCGGCGGACCCGGAGATCCTGTTCATGGACGAGCCGCTGGGCGCGCTCGACGAGATGAACCGCGAACGCCTGCAGG
This sequence comes from Verrucosispora sp. SN26_14.1, assembly GCF_004307965.1. NCBI lineage: Bacteria > Bacillati > Actinomycetota > Actinomycetes > Micromonosporales > Micromonosporaceae > Micromonospora > Verrucosispora sp. SN26_14.1. The sequence goes on from NZ_SISL01000101.1 coordinate 3,686, forward strand.
GCGAACTGCTCCGGATCTGGTCGGACACCCAAACCACGGTCGTCTTCGTGACGCACAGCATCTCCGAGGCGGTCTTCCTCTCCTCGCGGATCGTCGTGATGTCCGCCCGGCCCGGCCGCATCGCCGCCAGCATCGACGTCGACCTGCCGTACCCACGGACCGCGGCGACCCGGACCACCGACGCGTTCTTCGCCAAGGTGACCGAGGTGCGCGCGGCGCTGCACGGCGCCCCGGCCGAGCAGGCGGCCCGATGAGCGCCACGCCTCTCGCGCGGACCACCCCGCCCGCCGCCGCGGTGCGGACGGCCCTCGGCCGCTTCCTGCCGGTCGTGCTCACGGCGGTGGTGATCCTCGGCTCATGGCAGTTGGTCGTCACGGTCTTCGACGTCCCGTCGTTCATCGTGCCGGCGCCGGTGGAGATCTCGTCCGCGTTCCGCTCCGAGTTCGGCACGATCATGTCGGCCTCGGTGGTCACCGTGCGGGCGGTACTCCTCGGTCTCTTCCTCGGCGCGGTCGCCGGGGTCACGGTGTCGCTGGCGCTCAGCCGCTTCCCGGGCGTGTCCGGCCCGGTGCTGACCGCCGCCGTCATCATCAACTGCGCCCCGATCGTGGCCCTCGCACCGATCTTCAACAACTGGTTCGGGGTCACCAACCCGATGTCCAAGGCGGGCGTGGCCGCGGTGATGGTCTTCTTCCCGGTCCTGGTCAACACCACCAGGGGACTCCTCCAGGTCTCACCCCTGCACCTGGAGATCATGCAGTCGCTCGCGGCACAGCCACGACAGGTGGCGCTCATGCTGCGGCTGCCCAACGCGTTGCCGTACCTGTTCAACGCGCTCAAACTCGGCAGCACGCTCGCCGTGATCGGCGTGATCGTGACCGAGTACTTCGGTGGACCGAGCAACGCGCTCGGGGTGTACATCGCCTACCAGGCGGCCCTGCCCCGCTTCGAGTACGCCTGGGCCGGGATCGCCGTGGCCAGTGCCCTCGGTCTGCTGCTGTTCGGTGCCACGTCCCTGCTGGAACGCCTCCTGATGCCCTGGCACGAGTCCCTGCACGACAGCGACTCCTAAGAGCCCGGATCCCCCACGAAATGTTGGAGTCAGATATGGCCCTGCACCTACGGCGGACCTCGCGGAGGAACCGCCCGATCACGATCGCCGCCAGCCTCGCCGCCGTCCTGCTCGCCGCCTCGGCCTGCGGCGGCATGTCCGACGGCCCGAGCGAGTCCGCGGCCGAGGCCGCCAAGAACTGCGAGTCGACCACCAAGGTCCGGGTGGTGCTCCAGTGGGTCGCCCAGGCCCAGTTCGCCGGCTACTACGCGGCGAAGGAGAAGGGGTACTACGCCGAGGAGTGCCTCGACGTCACCATCCAGGAGGGCGGCGTCAACATCGTCCCCCAGCAGGTGCTCTCCGCCGGCAACGCCGAGTTCGCGGTCAGCCACGTCACCAAGACGATGGTCACCCGGGAACAGGGCGCGGACCTGGTCAACATCGGCCAGGTGTTCCAGCGCGGCGCGTACCTCCAGGTCGCCTGGGCCGACTCCGGCATCAAGGAGCTGACCGACCTCAAGGGTAAGAAGGTCGGCAGCTGGGGTTACGGCAACGAGCTGGTGCTCTTCGCCGCGATGAAGGACGCCGGTGTCGACCCGACCAAGGACGCCGAGATCATCCAGCAGCCGTTCGACATGTCGCTGCTGCTGCGTAAGGAGGTCGACGCCGCCCAGGCCAAGACCTACAACGAGTACGCCCAGTTGCTGGAGACCAAGAACCCGGACACCGGCGAGCTGTACCAGCCGTCGGACTTCTCCGTGATCAACCTCCAGGACGCCGGCTACACCAGCCTTGAGGACGGCGTCTACGCCCGGGGTGACTGGCTCAAGGAGCAGGTCAACCAGGACACGGCGGTGAAGTTCCTCAAGGCGTCCTACCGGGGCTGGGGCTTCTGCCGCGACGAGCTGGACGACTGTGTGGACATCGTGCTCAACGCCGGTAGCGCGCTGGGCAAGGGACACCAGACCTGGATGCTCAACGAGATCAACAAGCTGATCTGGCCGGCCGCCAACGGCGTCGGGATGATGGACCAGGCGGCCTGGGACCAGACGATCAAGATCGCGATGGGCGGCGGGGTGCTCAAGGGCGTGCCGGACTCCGACGCGTTCCGCACCGACCTGTCGAAGCGCGCCAACGACGAACTGAACGCCGACGGCTTCGACGCCAACGGGAACTCCTACACGCCGGAGACCGTGACGATCACCGAAGGCGGCAGGTAGGCGAGCGGCCGGGTGCCGCGCGGCTCCCGCCGTTCGGCACCCGGCCGCAGCCGATGGCTTCTGCCAAGATGTGGGCCGTATCTCACGGCTGACGGCAATTGATGGAGGTAGCGATGGCGCCCAGTGAGGCGGGCCTGGTGCGACGCACGATCTGGCTCCTGCGGGCGGTGGCGGCGCACCCGGAAGGTGTCGGGCTCAGCGAGGTCGCCCGCGAGGCGGGTATCCCGAAGGCCACCTGCTATCGGGTGCTCACCGTGCTGGAGCGGGAGAGCTGGCTCACCCTGGATCCGATCACCCGTCGTTACCGGGTGTCCCTCGGTCTGCTCTCCATCGTGGGCGGACTGCTCGACGGCGGTGGCGCCTACGGCCACATGCGCGAGGTGCTGCGCAACCTCGCCGAGGAGACCCGGGAGACCGCCGGCTTCGACGTGCTGCTGCCACCACAGGTGATGGTCGTGGCGCAGGTGCCGGGTCCGTCGCTGATCGGGCAGACGCTCAAGCCGGTACCCCGTACCCAGCCGGTCTGGGCCACCTCCACCGGCAAGGTGCTGCTGGCGGCGCTGAGCGCGGAGTCGGTGTGGGAGGACTTCACCGAGGAGTTCGCCGAGCACGCCCCGCCGGAGGTGGGCGACCTGGAGTCCTTCGTGGCCTCGTTGGACGCGGTCCGGGAGCGCGGATTCGCCTTCGCGTACGACGAACTTGAGGTCGGGGCGGCGTCGGTCGCGGCACCGGTGCGGCTGCGCGGCAACACGCCGTACGCGGTCTGGATCGGCGGGCCGACGTACCGGATCACCCGCGAGCGCATCGACACCATGGCGGAGTCGGTGATCAAGGCCGCCCGGCAGCTCACCGACCTGCTCAGTAACGCAGACATCGACATTCCGAGTGCCTTCGCCAGACGCTAGGGCACCCGCCGACCGCACCGGCTCGTCCACGGCGAGGTGTGCGGTGAAGGAGGAGACAATGGCCGTACCAGCCGAGGTGTTGGCGGCGGCACTGACGGTGGTCGACAAGACCCCCAAGGGGCTGTACGTCGACGGCGAGTGGCGCGCGGGTCGGGACGGTGCCGTCCTGCCCGTGGAGGACCCGGCGACCGGCACGACCGTCGCCGAGGTGGCGGACGCCTCGGTCGAGGACGGGCGGGACGCGTTGGCCGCCGCAGCCCGGGCCCAGGCCGGGTGGGCCGCGACCCCGCCCCGGGAACGGGGCGAGGTGTTGCGCCGGGCGTTCGACCTGATCATCGAGCGCCGTGACGACCTGGCCCGGATGATGACCCTGGAGATGGGCAAGGCGTTCGCCGAGTCCCAGGCCGAGGTGAGCTACGCCGCCGAGTTCCTGCGCTGGTTCGCCGAGGAGGCGGTCCGCATCGACGGCGGCTACCTGCCGGCGCCGGGCGGCAACTCGCGGGTCGTGGTGATGCGCCAACCGGTCGGCCCCTGCCTGCTGGTGACCCCGTGGAACTTCCCGATGGCGATGGGCACCCGCAAGATCGGTCCCGCCCTGGCGGCCGGGTGCACCGTCGTGGTCAAGCCGGCCAAGCAGACCCCGCTGTCCATGCTGGCGCTGGTGCGGATCCTGGAGGAGGCCGGCCTGCCCCGGGGCGTGGTCAACGTGATCACCACCTCGCAGTCCGGCCGGGTCACCTCGGCCCTGCTCACCGACGAGCGGCTGCGCAAGCTGTCGTTCACCGGTTCGACCCCGGTCGGCCGGACCCTGCTGGCCCAGTCCGCCGACCGGGTGCTGCGGACCTCGATGGAACTGGGCGGGAACGCGCCGTTCCTGGTCTTCGCCGACGCCGACCTCGACCTGGCCGTCGAGGGGGCGGTCCAGGCCAAGATGCGCAACGTCGGTGAGGCGTGCACCGCCGCGAACCGGTTCTATGTGCACCGCTCGGTGGCGTCGCGCTTCGTCGAGGCGCTCGCCGAGCGGCTCGGCGGGCTGCGGGTCGGGCACGGGCTGGACCCGTCGACCGACGTCGGGCCGCTCATCGACGGCGTCGCGGTGACCTCGGTCGCCGAGCTGGTCGCCGACGCCACGCAGGCCGGTGCGGCGGTCGTCACCGGTGGCGGGCCGGTCGAGGGAGCGGGGCACTTCTTCGCGCCGACCGTGCTCTCCGGTGTGCCGGACGACGCCCGGTGCATCCGCGAGGAGATCTTCGGCCCGGTCGCCCCGGTGGTGGCCTTCGACGACGAGGACGAGGCGGTCGGCCTGGCCAACGCCTCCGAGTACGGTCTGGCCGCGTACGTCTTCACCGAGAACCTGGGCCGTGGTCTGCGGGTGACCGAGCGGCTGGAGAGCGGGATGGTGGGCCTCAACCAGGGCGTCATCTCCAACCCGGCGGCTCCGTTCGGCGGCGTCAAGCAGTCCGGTCTGGGGCGCGAGGGCGGGACGGTCGGCATCGACGAGTACCTCACCGTCAAGTACGCGGCGGTGCGGGCACCATGGTGACCCGCTTCCTGCTCGCCGGGGTGCAGATGGCCCCGGTCTTCGGTGACGTCGCGGCGAACGTCGCCGGCACGTCCGCCTGGATCCGGGCGGCGGCCGAGCGGGGAGCCCGACTCGTGGTGTTGCCCGAGGCGGCCTCGGCGGGGTACGTCTTCGCCGACCGGGCGGAGGCCACCCGGTACGCCCAGCCGGTGCCGGACGGGCCGACGGTCACCGCGTGGGAGCGGCTCGCCGCCGAACTGGACGTGTGGATCGTGGGTGGGGTGACCGAGCGCGACGGCGACGCGGTCTTCAACTCGGCGGTGCTGATCGGTCCGACCGGGCACCTCGGCACGTTCCGCAAGGCCCACCTGTGGAACGACGAGAAGGACATCTACGACCGCAACGTCGACGGCTTCCCGGTCTTCGACACGCCACTGGGCCGGATCGGCATCGGGATCTGTTACGACGCCTGGTTCCCCGAGACGTTCCGCAGCGCCGCGGTGCAGGGGGCCGACCTGGTGGTGCTGCCGTCGAACTGGGTGCCGGTGCCGGGACAGCCGAGGGCGGCACCGGCGATGGCGAACCTGATGTGCATGACCGGCGCGCACTCCAACCAGTGCTACGTCGCCGGGATCAGCCGGATCGGGGCGGAACGCGGTCAACCCTTCATCGGCCGGTCGGTCCTGGTCGGACCGGACGGCTGGCCGATCGCCGGCCCGGCCAGCGGGGACCGTGAGGAACTCGTGCTGGCCGAGGTGGACCTGATCGGTACGCGGGCGCAACGGCTGCACAACCCGTTCAACCAACCGCTCGCCGACCGGCGGACCGATCTCTATGTGACCGACGGACCGGCTCTGCCCGCAGTGCTGCCGTCACCGCGCTGACCTGCGTGGACGGCGAGAGATGAACCTCGCCGGATAGCCGGATACGTCCCTGGGGGCTATTGACTCGCACCCTCGGCAACGCCAGGATATGAACCAATGGTTCATCCAATGAACCACTAAGGAGTGATCGTGAGCATCCGGGTTCGCAAGCTGATCCGTCACCTCGAAGAGACGCGGCTGGAGAACGGCAGAGCGGTGCAGCCGGTGCACCGGGTCGCCTTCGCCGGCGTGGTCATCGAGAATCCCTACCCCAGCGAGTACGTGCAGGACCTGGTCACCCTGGCCGACGAGATCGGCCAGGAGATCGGCGAGCTGGTCGGCCCCGCCTGCGTGGAACTGCTCGGGGCCGAGGTCGAGGCGTTCGGCAAGGCCGCGCTCGTCGGCATCGACGGCGAGGTCGAGCACGGCTCGGCGCTGATCCACAACCTGCGCTTCGGCAACGTCTTCCGGACGGCCGCCGGTGGCACCGAGCTGCTGCCCGCCGCCGAGAAGGTCGGCGTACCCGGCAGCCCGATCGACATCCCGCTCAAGCACAAGCTGGACTCGAAGACCCGGTCCCACCACCAGACGGTGACCCTCCAGGTGGCCGACGTGCCCCGGCCCCGGGAGATCCTCGTGGTCTGCGCCGCGTCGAACACCGGACGCCCGCTGGCCCGCCTCGCCGCCTTCGGCGCCGAGCTCAAGAGCAACTGACGCAAGCGCTCGACGGGACGGAGCCAGCCGATGACCATCACCGACACCGACACCACCACCTGGACCAGCGAGCGGCTCAAGGAGACCGACAAGGAGTACGTCATCCACTCCTGGTCGGTGCAGGGCAAGCTCGACCCCATCCCCGTGGCCGGCGGATCCGGTTCGTGGTTCTGGGACTACGACGGCCGCCGCTACCTCGACTTCCAGTCCCAACTGGTCAACCTGAACCTGGGCCACCAGCACCCCCGACTGGTCGAGGCGATCCGCGCCCAGGCCGAACAGCTCTGCTACATCGGACCCGGCTTCGCCGAACGGTCCCGGGCGGAACTGGCCGAGATGATGGCCGGCATCACCCCCGGTGACCTCAAGATGAGCTTCTTCACCACCGGCGGCGCGGCGGCCAACGAGAACGCCGTCCGGCTGGCCCGGCACGTCACCGGCCGGCAGAAGGTCATCGCGCGGTACCGCTCGTACCACGGCGCCACGGCGGGCGCGATGTCGCTGACCGGCGACCCGCGCCGCTGGGCGGCCGAGCCGGGGATGAGCGGCGTGGTGCGGATGCTCGACCCGTACACCTACCGCTGCCCGGCCGGGCACCCCGACCCGTGCCCGGTCTGCTCCGGCGGGCCGCACCTGGAGGAGATCCTCCGGTACGAGAACCCGGAGACCGTCGCCGCCGTGATCGTCGAGCCGGTCACCGGCACGAACGGGCTGCTCTACCCGCCGGACGGCTACCTGCGCTCGCTGCGCGAGGTCTGCGACCGGTACGGCATCCTGCTCATCTTCGACGAGGTGATGGCGGGATTCGGGCGTACCGGCGAGTGGTTCGCCTGCGACCACTGGGACGTCGTGCCGGACATCCTCACCACCGCCAAGGGGCTGAACTCCGGGTACGTGCCGCTCGGCGCGATGACGGTCTCCACCCGGATCTCCGAGTGGCTGCGCGACAACATGTTCTGGGGCGGCCTGACGTACGCCGGGCACCCGCTCGCCTGCGCCTCCGGCGTGGCCTCCCTGCGGATCATGCAGGACGAGGACGTGGTGGGCAACGCGCGGGCGATGGGGGAGCGGCTCGGTGCCGGTCTGGCCACGCTGGCGGAACGCCACCCGAGCATCGGCGAGATCCGGGGCCGGGGGCTGTTCTACGGCGTGGAACTGGTCCGCGACCGCGACACCCGCGAACCGCTCGTGCCCTTCAACGCCAAGGGACCGGCCGCCGCACCGGTCGGCCGGCTGCTCAAGGCCGCGATGCAGCGGGGCGTCTACCTGACCGCCAACTTCAACGTCCTGCGGCTGACCCCGCCCCTGGTCATCACCGCCGACGAGATCGACCTGGCGCTCGGCGTCCTCGACGAGGTGCTCGACCTCGCCGACGAGCACTACCAGAACTGAGCCATGGCCCGGCGGGTGACGGACCCGCCGGGGAGAGGAGAGGCACGATGCCGACGACGCTGATCACCAACGGCACGGTCGTCAACGCCGACGCCGCGATCCGCGCCGACGTGCTGGTACGCGACGGCCGGATCGTCGCCCTCGGCACCGGGACGGACTGGACCGCCGACCACGTGGTGGACGCGACGGGCAAGCTGGTCATGCCCGGTGGCATCGACGCGCACACCCACCTGGAGTACCCGGTCGACGGCTTCAGCACCCACACCGCCGACGACTTCCACAGCGGCACGGTCGCGGCGGCGTGCGGCGGCACCACCACGGTCATCGACTTCGTCAAGAAGGAACCCGACCGGACGCTGTACGACACGTACCTGCGGCGGCGGGACACGGCGGCGGCCAAGGCCGTGGTGGACGTCGGCCTGCACGCCATCGTCCCGCCCCGCGCCGCCCAGCCGGACGTCCTCGACGACCTGCGCCGGCTGGTCGGCGAGGGCGCGACGAGCTGGAAGTTCTTCATGGCCTACCCGGGCCAGATGGTCGACGACGACGAGCTGCTCGACGGGTTCGAGCTGGCCCGCGACCTCGACGTGCTGCCGATGGTGCACGCCGAGAACGGACACATGGTGGCCCGCGAGGTGCGGCGCCTGGTGGACAGCGGCCGGACCGCCGAGAGCTTCCACATGCGGGCGCACGGGCACGACTCCGAGGCCGAGGCGGTGCACCGCGCGGTCGTGCTCGCCGACACCATCGGCACACCGCTGTACGTGGTGCACGTGTCCAGCGCGGAGGCGGCCGACGAGATCAGCCGGGCCCGGGCCGCCGGGTCACGGGTCTACGGCGAGACCTGCCCGCAGTACCTCGTGGTGGCCTACGAGGACTACGCCGACCTGGGGGAGCGGGCCGCCGCGTACGTCTGCTCCCCGCCGATCCGGGAACGCAGCAACCAGGACGGCCTTTGGCGGATGCTCGCCACCGGTGCCCTCTCCACCGTCGCCACCGACCACGCCGGTTTCTGCCTGCACCAACCCGACGACCTGCCGCCGCAGAAGCTGCGCAGCCCCGGCTACTTCCCCAAGGTGCCCAACGGTGTCCCCGGCGTCGAGGACCGGCTGATGGTCCTCTGGCAGTCCGGCGTGGTGAGCGGGGTGATCGACCCGTGCCGCTTCGTGGACCTGGTCGCCGCCCGCCCGGCCAAGCTGTTCGGCCTCTTCCCCCGCAAGGGCGTCGTCGCGGTCGGGGCGGACGCCGACCTGGTGGTCTGGGACCCGGCCGCCGACCACGTGATCACGGCGGCGGGCTCGCACACGCGCACCGACTACAACATCTACGAGGGCATGCGCGTGACCGGCCGACCGGTGCACGTCTTCTCCCGGGGCGAGCACCTGGTCGACCCCGACGGCCTGCGGACCGACACCCCCGGCCGGGGCGCCTTCCTGACCCGCGACGCGCCGCGTCTCCTCTGACCCACCGAATCCCCTGCACCACGTACGAGCGGAGCTGGACAGATGACACTTCCCCTGGGTATCCACGTCGGTGAGCGACTCAGCCTGGAACAGACCTACTGGCAGGCCGAGTTCGCCGACCAGAACGGGTTCGAGTCCGTCTGGGTCGCCGAGGGACGACTCGCCCGCGACGGCATCGTCCCGGCGGCGATCATCGCGAGCAAGACGCGGAACGTGAAGATCGGCACCGGTGTGGTCAACAACAAGAGCCGCAACGCGGCCCTGATGGCGGTCACCTTCAAGACGCTGGACGAGATCGCGCCGGGCCGGGCCATCCTGGGCATCGGCGCCTGGTGGGAGCCGCTGGCGACCAAGGTCGGCCAGCCGCTGTCCAAGCCGCTCAAGTCGATGCGCGAGTACATCACCGTCCTCCAGACGTTCTTCCGCAACGAGGTCGTCAACTTCGACGGTGAGTTCGTCCAGATGCAGGACGTGCGCTTCGACAGCATGTACCGGGAGAACAAGCCGGTGGACATCCCGATCTACATCGGCGCGGTCGGTCCCCGGATGCTCGAACTCGCCGGTGAGATCAGCGACGGCGTGCACATGGACTTCCTGCTGCCGCCGTCGTACATGGTGGGTGCGAAGCAGGCGATCGGCCGTGGCCTGGCCAAGCGGACCGACGGCCGCGACGCCATCGACCTGACCCAGATCGTCTCGTGCAGCGTCAACGACGACGACCCGCAGGAGGCCATCGACGCCTGCAAGGCGTTCCTCACCCTCTATCTGTGCCAGCAGCCGCACATCGCCGAGCACTGCGGGGTGGAGCGGGAACTCGTCGACCGGTTGCAGGAGATCGCCGGCTGGCCCGCCACGCCCGAGGACATCAAGCGGGCGATGCACCTGGTCCCGAACAGCCTGGTGCAGAACGTCACCGCTTGCGGCACCACCGACGCCGCCTTCCAGAAGCTCCAGGCGTACCAGGAGGCCGGCGTGCGCTGCCCGATCATCTCCACGCTCGGTGACAAGGAGCAGACCCTCACCCGGCTGGCCCAGGCCGCAAAGGCATGACCGGGGCCGGAACCCCTGACCGCAGTCCTGATCAGCGCTCATCAGCGGTAGCAGACCGTTCGGGGCCGGCTCTGACCGGCGTCGCCCCGGTGGTCGGAAAGGTCCCCTCGTGAAACTCGCCGCCCTGCAACTCCGCGCCACCGACGACCGGACCGAGACGATCGGCCGCGCCGCCGACCTGATCGACGCCGCCGCCGACCAGGGCACCCGGATCCTGCTGCTGCCGGAACTGTTCGCGGTGCCGTTCGTCCAGCCCGAACCCGACCTGGACTACTTCCGGTACGCCGAGGGACTCGACGGTCCCTCGAACCGGATGGCGGCCGAGCGGTCGAAGCGGCACCGGATGACGGTCGTCTCCTCGATCTTCGAGGCGGGGCAGGTCCCCGGCGTCTACCACAACACGGCCTGCACCTACGTCGACGGTGAGCTGAAGTCGGTGTACCGCAAGTCGCACCTGCCGTTCTCCAACGGCTTCCCGGAGAAGTTCTACTTCCAGCCGGGCGGCACCGAGCCCGACGTGGTGCAGACCGGCGAGACCGGGGTCGGCACCATCATCTGCTACGAGCGGCACTTCCCCGAACTCAGCCGCGTGGTGGCCCTGCGCGGCGGCTCGGTGCTCTGCGTACCGGTCGCCTCGGCGAGCGCGCCGATGCGCGAGGTGTTCCAGTTGGAGCTGCGCGCCCACGCCGTGTTCAACGGGCTCTTCGTCATCTGCGCGAACCGGGTCGGCACCGAGGGGACCAAGGAGTACTTCGGCCTCAGCGCGGTCTACGGCCCCAACGGCGACGTGCTCGCCCAGGCCGCCGACGACCGGGACGACATCGCGGTGGCCGAGGTCGACCTGGACCTGGTGGACCTGTCCCGCCGTCGCCGCCCGTTCCTGCGCGACCGCCGGCCCGAGCTGTACGGCCGGCTGACCCGGATGGAGCCGGAGACGTGACCCCGGGTCCGTGGGTGGTGGTCGTACCCGCCAAGTCCTTCGCGGCGGCCAAGACCAGGTGTGTCGGCCTGGCCGCCACCGACCGTGCCGCGCTGGCCCGGGCGATGCTGACCGACGTGCTCGGTGGGCTGACCCGGGCCCGGCGGGTCCGCGCCGTGGTCGTCGCCACCACCGACCCGCAGGTCACCGCTACGGCGTTGGCCTGCGGTGCCGTGGTCGCCGGCCGCGTCGGCCCGCCGGACCTGAACGCGGAGGTCCAGGCGGCGCTCCGGCTCGCCGGCGAGGCGTACGGCGACGCGCGCCTGGCCGTGGTGATGGCCGACCTCGCCGCGGCCCGTCCGGCGGAGTTCGACGCGGCGCTGGCGGCGGCCGGAGCGTACCCACGGGCGGTCGTGTCGGACGCCGACGGTACCGGCACCACCCTGCTGGCACTGACCGAGGCCGCCGACTTCCGTCCCTACCTCGGGCCCGGCTCGCGCCGCCGCTTCCTCGCCGACGGCTACCACGACCTGCCGGTGCTCGCCCCGGGGCTGCGCCGGGACGTGGACACCGTGGCCCACCTGCTGGACCTGCGGGTCGGTGACCTCGGGGCCGGCACCCGGGCGTGGGCCGCGACACCACCGTCCGTCGGCCCGCCCGTCGGCACCCGGCCCGTTCGTCGGGCCCATCCGCACGGCATCCGGCACCCGGCCTGAGGTGACCTCGGCCCGGACGTCGAGAATGATTCACTGATCACGAGGTCGGCACCCCACCGGAGGAACACGATGCGCCCGCTCACCAGCCGGGCCACCGGCGATCGCACCTGGCTGGTCGCCGTGGCCGCCAGCCTCTGGGGTTTCTCCAGCCTGCTGCGGGAGCCGCTGGCCCGGGAACTCCCCGCGTTGAGCGTGGTGCTGGCCGAACACGTCGTGCTGGTGCTGCTGGTGTCACCCTGGGTGATCCCGGCCGTCCGCGCGCTGGCCCGGTCCTCGGCGCGGACGAAGCTGGCCGTGCTGGTGATCGGCGCCGGCTCCTCGGCGCTGGCCACCACGCTCTTCACCGCCGCGTTCCGGCTGGGCGACCCGATCACCCCACAGGTGTTGCAGAAGCTCCAACCGGTGCTCGCCCTGGTCCTGGCCGCGCTGCTGCTGGGGGAGCGGGTCGGCCCCCGGTTCCCGCTCTTCGCGGTGCCCGCGCTCGTCGGCGCCTGGCTGCTGGCCTTCCCCGACCCGCTGGCGGCGCAGCCGCGCGGCCTGGC